>NZ_JBFAOM010000009.1:1401-267353 GCF_040675235.1 Nonomuraea sp. NPDC049637 | reverse complement strand
TGGATGTTCGCTAGCGAGCATCCACGCCGCTCCGCAGAAATTCAGAAGGCTCGGATTACGCGGAGCGTCGAGTACGGGGCAATCAATCCTTTTAGGGGGAAACACAATGCCCAAGCTCAAAAGTGTTATCGCAGGGCTCGCCATGGGCACCGCGCTGACCGGCGGTGTGGTCAGCGCGGGCGCGGCGACCACCGTCACCGGCGCGAACGCCGCCAGCGTCACCGGCTCGGCCACCGCGGCCACCCTGGCCGGCTGCTTCCGGGAGGTCCGGTGCGGCTGGGGCGGCTGGGGCCGCAGCTGGGGCAACCGCTGGGGCGGCGGCTGCCACCGCCGCTGCGGCGGCGGCTGGGGCTGGGCCCGCGGCGGCTGGGGCTGGGGTCGCGGCGGCGGCTGGGGCTGGCGGCGTAACAACGCACCCCGGGTCCGCGTCGTCATCCACAACTCCAACCACAACAGCAACCACAACAACACCAACGTGCAGCGGCACGACGAGCGCGAGCACCACGACGACTAGGCTGCGGCCTCACCCGGGGAAGGCCCGCCCAGCGAGAGCCCGCCTGAGGGGTGAGACCACGCCGACGTAGAGGAGTGCCCGCATCCGGCCGACCGGCTCTCTTGACGGAGAGCGAGGATCGCCTCCCGGATGCGGGCACTCGACGTGTCCCACGTCCTTCCCGAGCCGGCCCGCCCTCTCGGCGCCGCACAGGACCGTCACCCCGCGCCAAGACCGTACGGACAAGAAGGTGAAACGAGTGAGTGCCCGCATTCCCTGCCAGGAGCCCGTTCTCGACGAGAACGAGGGTCCGGCGGGATGCGGGCACTCAGTTGCGCGATCGCGGTTCGCGCCCCGGGTTCAGAACCTGCGGTCAGCTCCACTCACGCTCGTCGTCAGCGCGAACCCGCTGGCGAGCGTCATGCGCGATCGCGTCGCGGTTCCGGTTCCTGTTGACGATGATGATCTTGATCCTGGGGAGCCGGTGGCGACGCCAGTTGTTGCGCCAGCCCCAGCCGCCGCCGCACCACGAGCGGCGGAAGCAGCCCGACAGAGTGGTGGTGGTCGCGCCGGTGGTGACGTTCGCAGCCGCTTCGGCGCTGGTGGTCGTGGTCGCCGCGCCGAGGGCGATCACTCCGCCGCTCAGGGCCGTGCTCATGGCGAGCCCTGCGACAATACTCTTGAGCTTGGGCATTGCGTTTCCTCCTAAAGGTTTGGATGCCCCGTTTCTCGACGCTTCCGGATTCCCAGGAAACGACGTGGACGGTATGGCTTGCCGGGCCTGCCATCCATGACCTTGATATATCCCCATGAATAGCCAGCAAACCGCAATTGTCCTCTTTTGCCGGTAGGCACAGATTCGCATGGCGACTCGCACGCAAACGCAAGTGAGGGCTCCCCGGCCGATGCCGGTGAAGCCCTCACCAGAATTTCCGAAGGCGCGGAGAGAATGACCCCTCCGGCGCGCCGGGCCGTAATTCAGACCGTTTTCCGAGCCCGGTACCCGATGGTCGAATTCAGCGCGGCGCCGCCTTCATGAGGATGACGGATCCGTCCGCCGTCAACGCCAGTCGCGGTCGTGGTCGCGGTCGTGGTCGCGGACCGTCGGGCGCGTGGTTTCGTTGTCCGTCACCCGGTTGCGGTTGAAGTTGCGGTTGTGGATGGTGACCTTCACCTTGCCCACGCGGTTGTGGTGACGGCGCCAGCCCCAGCCGCCGCCCCAGCCGCCCCAGTTGTTGCCCCATCCCCAGCCACCGCACCGGGACCTGCGGAAGCAGCCGGCCTGGAAGCTGGTGGACGTGACGACACCGGCGCTGGTGGCGGCGTCGGCGCTGGTCGCGGTGGTCGCCGCACCGAGTGCCACGACACCGCCGCCCATGGCCGTGCTGACGGCGAGGCCTGCGAGAATACTCTTGAGCTTGGGCATTGCGTTTCCCCCTAAAGGATTGGTTGCCCCGTTCTCAACGCTCCCCGGTTGCCAGGGAACTGCCCTTGGACGACCTGTGACGAGCCATCCGTGAAATGTCATTTCCTGGACGCGGGCACGGCAACACAGAACCGCCGCCTTTTTGCTATGCATTAACAGCCTTATTGCTTGCATTAAACATTTATTGACTGATATGCCATGATATGTCCGAATCTATCATGATCGCCTGGCGGGGGCTTCCAGCAAGAAGGAGTGGGCCCCGGAAACCCGGGCACCGGCTCTTGACCGGCACAGTGTGTCGGTGATCGTCCGATTTACCCGGAGGTAATTGACACGGCTTATTGTGATTTGAAGACAATGTCCGCTTTACGGCTAATGGCCGTTATGTGAGCCGGAACGCGGACGGCCGTCCCTGGCGCACCGTGAGAGGACAGACCTTCTGCGCCACCTTCGGGCCGAGCGGAAAGTGCGACTCCTGCCAATGCGACGCTGAGCCCGGCCTGCGGCCCGCGCACGTAGGTGCATACGTTCACCCACTCCGGCACGTCGACCACCCGGAAACTCCCGTCCACGGCCAATGAGCGCGATCTGCTCGGCCTCACGCTCGCTGCGCCGCCCGGCTGTCGAGCGCGAACCTGACGTTGGCCATCTCACCCGACCAACCGCCTCGCCAACTCCCGCGCAGTGATGGCCTCACGCCAGTGCACCTGGCTGGTCCGCCAGGCGTTGTACGCAACCCGATCGGTCACCTTGATCCGGAAGTGGCCAGGCCTCCGCAACGAGATCATCCGGGCTGGGATCGGTGGCTCGTCGCCCTCTCCCCCACCGCAACGGTCGCCTTCACCAGCCCTCGTGCGCACCTCGGCGCCGTCCACAGCTGTATCCGGCCATGCGGTTCGTCACCGGCGCGATGAGGGGTGCCCTACGTCGCCATGGCGGTCCAGGTCGCCGGTGAACGGCGTCTCCCCCTTGGGTGACGCCGGGCCTGAGCGTGGGGATGGCCGTCGGCACCCCGCTGGATACCCAGCACCAGGACGCACGGGCGCCTGACCGGCGGAGGTGGTCACGCGGGTCGGCGGGCAGCAGGTCTTCGCCACGGTGTCCGGTTCGAACGTCCTGGGTAAGTCGTCGCACGAACCGCCGTAGCGGAGCGGTTCAGGCGGACTTGCGGGCCTTGCGCTTCGGCGGGGCCTTCTCCTCCTTGGCCTCCTCCTTGGCCTCCTCCGCCCCCTTCGACGCCTTGGCGGACTTGCCACCGCCCGCCGCCTTCTTCGGTTTGGCCGGTTCCCCGGTCCGCTCCCGTTTCGCGGCCTCGACGCTGGCGCGCAGGGCGGCCATGAGGTCCACCGCCGGCCCCGCCTCTTCCTCCTCCGGCGCCGCGACGACCTCCTTGCCCGCCACCTTCGCCTCGATCACCTGCTGCAACGCCTCGCGGTACGTGTCGTGGTACTCGCTCGGGTCGAAGTCCGACTCCATGGTGGTGATCAGCGACTCGGCCATCTTGAGCTCCTGGGCCCGGACCTCGATGTCCTCCTCCAGGAACTCGAAGTCGGGGGCGCGGATCTCGTCCGGCCACAACATGGTCTCCAGGACGAACACCCCGTCCCGTACGCGCAGGGTGGCCAGCGACTCCCGCTGCCGCAGCGCCACCTTGACCACGGCCACCTGTCCAGAGCTCTCCAGGGCGTCCCGCAACAGCACGTACGGCTTCGCGCCCTGCGCGTCGGGCTCCAGGTAGTACGACTTGGCGAAGTAGATGGGGTCGATCTGCTCAGCCGGGGTGAACTGCAGGACGTCGATCCTGCGCGACGTGCTCAGCGGCAGGTCCTCGAAGTCCTCGTCGGTGAGCACCACCATCTCGCCCGTGGCCAGCTCGTACCCCTTGGCGATGTCCGCGTACGGGACCTCCTCGCCGTCGACCGTGCACACGCGCTTGTAGCGGATGCGGCCGCCGTCGTCCCGGTGGACCTGGTGGAAGCTGACGTCTTTCTGCTCGGTCGCCGAGTAGAGCTTCACGGGGATGGTGACCAGCCCGAAGGAGATCGCACCTTTCCAGATGCTGCGCATGGGCACTCCTCAGCAGTAGCGGGCTCACCATATGGGCACATACCCGTCATGGGGCAACCAATGCCATACCCGATTGAACCAATGCTGGCCGTACCTGGGGAACTACCCTCCGATCGCGACCGGTACGGCCTGGAGGTCAAGTGGGACGGCATCCGCGCGCTCGTGCACCTCGACGGCGTCCTGAGGGTGACGGGACGGCACGGCGTGGAGTACACCCGGCGATACCCCGAAATTTCGGGGTTCGGGGTAAAGAACGCCGTGCTCGACGGCGAGGTCGTGGCGCTGGACCGGCGCGGCAGGCCCAGTTTCGTCCGGCTCCAGCACCGTATGCACCTGACCGACCCGGAACCGGCCGTGCTGGAGCTCTACCCCGTCACGTACATGCCCTTCGACCTGCTCTGCCTGGACGGCCGGCCGCTGTTCGACCTGGCCTACCGCGACCGCCGCGCGCTCCTCGACGAGCTGGACGTCGGCGCGCCCCCGTACTTCCCCGGGGACTCCGACCTGCTCACCGCCACGCGCGAGCAGGGCCTGGAGGGCGTGGTGGCCAAGCGCCTCGACTCCCCGTACCGGCCGGGCGTGCGCTCGCCGTGGTGGATCAAGGTCAAGCACCTCAGCACGCGGGACGTCGTGATCGGCGGCTGGAAGCCCGGCAAAGGCCACAGGGCCGGCGGGATCGGCTCGCTCGTCATGGGGGTCTTCACCGGTGAAGGGCTGACGTACGTCGGCCATGTGGGAACCGGGTTCACCGACGCCATCCTGGACGACCTCCACCAGGCGCTCCGACCTCTGGAGATCCCGCGCAGCCCGTTCACGAACGCCGTCCCGTGGAGAAATCGGTGGGTTAGGCCCGATCTCGTCGGGGAGGTGGGCTACACGATGTGGACCGACGAGCTGCGGCTGAGACATCCGGTGTGGCGCGGGCTGCGCGCCGACAAGCTCCCCGCGGAGGTGACGCTGTGAAGAAGGTGCCGGTCAGGGTCGACGGGCGCGAGCTGACGCTGAGCAACCTGGACAAGGTGCTCTACCCGGAGATCGGCTTCACCAAGGCCGAGGTCATCGACTACTACAGCCGCGTGGCCCCCGTCCTGCTGCCGCACCTCGCCGGCCGGCCGCTGACCGTCAAGCGGTACCCCAACGGCGTCACCGGCCAGTTCTTCTTCGAGAAGAACGCGCCCGAGCACACGCCCGACTGGGTCAGGAAGGTCAACCTGCCCGCCCCCGGCAGCACCAAGGGCCGAGAGAGCATCGACTTCGCCGTCGTGGAGGACCTGCCGACGCTCGCCTACTACGCCAACCTGGCCGCGCTCGAACTGCACGTGCCTCAGTGGCGCGTGGACGACGACGGCGCCGCGCTGCCGCCCGACACGCTCGTGTTCGACCTGGACCCGGGCGCGCCGGCGACCATCGTGGAGTGCTGCCGGGTGGCGCTCACGCTGCGCGAGGTGCTGAAGGGCGAGGGGCTCGACGCCAGGCCCAAGACCAGCGGCAACAAGGGCATGCAGCTCTACGCCGACTGGGACTGCCGCGAGGAGCCGTCCGCGTACGCCAAGAGGCTGGCCCAGGTCCTGGAGAAGGAGCACCCGAAGGAGATCGTCAGCGTCATGGCCAAGAAGGCCAGGCCGGGCAAGGTGTTCATCGACTGGAGCCAGAACAATCCGGCCAAGACGACCGTGGCGCCGTACTCGCTGCGGGCCAGGGAGCGGCCGACGGTCTCGACGCCGCTGCTGTGGAAGGAGGTCGAGGACTGTGCACACCCCGAGGATCTGGTGTTCACCGCCCCTGACGTACTCGCCAGAGTGGAGAAGCACGGTGACCTTTTCGGCCGGGCGTAGTCTGGACCCGTCCACACCAAGAGGGGGGCCGAAGATGTCGGAGATGGACACCCGCGGGGACGAGAACGTCTACGACGAGGAGGAGGAAGAGGAGTTGTCGCCGGAGACGCCCGAGGCCGACGCCGCCGAGCAGCATCGCGAGATCCGCCAGGAGACCGCCGGGGCGCGCCGCGAGGTTCCGCTCGACGCCGACCCCGCCGACGCGGCCGACCAGGACCGCGTCGTGGACTACGACGACGACGACTACCGCTGAGCAGGGGCCGCCCGCCAGACCGAGCGTGTATGACGATGACCGCCGAGGTGTCGGCTACCCGCACGTAGGATGTCGGCACAGTTCGCTGAGAGACCAATGGAGACCCGCGTGACCGCAACCCCGGACGCGAAGCCCCGGGGCACCCGGCTGCCCCGACTGGCCCGACGCCGGCAACTGCTGAGCGCCGCGCAGGAAGTGTTCGTGGAGAACGGCTACCACGCGGCCGCCATGGACGAGATCGCCGATCGGGCCGGGGTCAGCAAGCCGGTGCTCTACCAGCACTTCCCCGGCAAGCTGGAGCTCTACCTCGCGCTGCTCGACCTGCACGTCGACGACATGGTCAACCGCTGCCGCGAGGCCCTTGCCTCCACCCACGAGAACAAGCTGCGGGTGCAGGCCACGTTCAGCGCGTTCTTCGACTTCGTCTCCACGCAGGGGGAGGCGTTCCGGCTGGTCTTCGAGTCCGACCTGCGCAACGTCGCGCCCGTGCGCCAGCGGGTGGAGCGGTCCCTGCAGGAGTGCGCCGAGATGGTCAGCGCGGTCATCCAGGAGGACACCGGCTGCACCAGCGACGAGGCCCACCTGCTCGGCGTCGGCCTGGTCGGCATGGCCGAGGTGAGCGCCCGCTACTGGGTCACCGCGCAGGGCTCGATCCCCAAGGACGCCGCCGAGCAGCTCATGGCGCGGCTCGCCTGGCGCGGGATCAGCGGTTTTCCGCGTACGGCATAACCCGTTCGCTGGGCGCGATCATTCACCGCCTGCGGGCCTTCGAGCGGCGACGATGGAACCGAGCGCTAACCCAGTCGACTAGGGAGCCACGATGGAAGTCAAGATCGGCGTACGCTCGGTACACCGCGAACTCGTTGTCGAGACCGACCTCTCCGCCGAGCAGGTCGAAGAGGAGATCAGGAACGCGCTGTCGGTAGATCGCGGCGTCTTCGCCATCACCGACGTCAAGGGCCGGCGCGTGGTCGTGCCGGTGGCCTCGCTCGGTTTCGTCGAGATCGGTGAGGACGAGGCCAGGCCGGTCGGCTTCGGCGGCACCCTCTAACCACCCTGAAGGCCCACAACGAGGGTACGGCCCAACCAGCCGTACCCTCACCAGCCGAGCCGTGCCCTCACCGGCCGAGCCGTACTCTCACCAGCCGTGCCCTCACCGCCGTACCCTCACCAACCGTGCCCGCCGCCCAACGCCTCCACCAGGACACGCCAGGGAACGCACACCACCAGCCGCACCGGCATCACGGGCCACATGGCTCGCGGTCGCCCGGCCGTCCGAGGCGGCAGCCCCGAACGTGGGGGCGGCGGTTCCCGCCGGGGTCTGCATACAGGTGGTCGGCGTGATCCCGTCGCCGGTCGTTCGTCGGGCATCCCGCGCTTCCCCTCCGCAACACGACGCGCGAGGTCCAGCGATTCGGCCCACATCTCGTCCAGGAACTGCCGTAGCGGCGCGAGCCCCTCATGTCTGGGACGGTACATCCGTTTCGTCCCCTCGCACCGCCCCACGGCCAGACCGGTCTCCTTTCAGTCCTGGCAAGATCCAGCCCTGGCAAGATCGCAGATGGCCCGGCTCCCCACGGTCGCGCCGGGGCTAGATGCCGAGGGTGGCCATGCGCTTGTTGTGGGCCTCCGTCAGCGTCGCGAACAGGCGTGAGATGTCAGGCGTCTCGCCCCCCGCCGCCCTGGCCGACTCCACCAGCAGCAACGCCAGCTCCGGCCGCGCCGTCGCCACCTGCTGCCCCTGGCTGAGCGCCTCGCCGACGAGCCGCCGGGCCCACAACGCCAGCCGCCCGCCCGTCGTCGGGTCGGCCTCGATCCCGGCCCTGACCCGCTCGACGGCGAACTGCGAGCGGGCCTCGTCCACCAGCACCTCGTCCACCAGCTCGACGATCGACGGCTCCAGGTGCCGGGCGGCCTCCCGGTAGAAGTCGAGCGCGATCCCGTCGCCCACGTACGTCTTGACCAGGGCCTGCAGCCAGTCGGCCGGCCGGGTCTGGGCGTGCCAGGCGTCGAGGGCCGCCACGAACGGCGCCATCGCCTCCTCCGGATCGGCCCCCAGCTCGGCCAGGCGGTCGCGCAGCAGGCGGAAGTGGGCGTACTCGGCCACGGCCAGCTCGCTGAGCGCAGCGCGGTCGGCGAGCGAGGGCGCCAGGGTGGCGGCGTCCTCGGTCATCCGGGCGTAGGCGCTGAGCTCGGCGTAAGCTAGAACCCCGAGCAGGTCGACGACTCCAGGAGACTCGTTCATGGAGGCAGCGTACTTCCCGAAATATGCGGGAACATAAGCGAGCTCGGCCAGCGTTGTGGTATCGAGTACACTGCTCTGTGAAAGTGCGACCGCACTGTGTTAGTTCGGGGGATTCCCCCGATAACCCCCGATTCCCCGGGTGCGCGGTCGCTGATGACGCGAGAGGGCTGGCTCTACCGCGAGGACCCACGTAACGGGGGCTGTTTTCCGCCCGTCGGTCCCGGCAGGCCCGCCTTCATTTGAGACTGAGGCAGGCCACGCTGACGACTTTCCGAGACCTCGGAGTCACACCAGAGATCGCCGATGCCCTCGAGACCGAGGGTATCGTCACACCGTTCCCCATCCAGGAGATGGCGCTCCCGCTCGCCCTGAGCGGCCAGGACCTCATCGGCCAGGCGCGCACGGGCACGGGCAAGACCTACGCGTTCGGCATCGCGATGCTCCAGAGCATCGGCAAGCCGCGCAAGAACCGCAAGAAGCCCCGCGGGCTGGTCGTCGTGCCGACCCGCGAGCTGGCCGTCCAGGTCAGTGAGGACCTGGTCACCGCGGCCGGCAAGCTCGGCTCCCGAGTCCTGACCGTCTACGGCGGCCGGGCCTACGAGCCGCAGATCGAGGCGCTCAAGGCCGGGGTCGACGTCATCGTCGGCACCCCGGGCCGGCTGCTCGACCTGGTCAAGCAGAAGCACCTCGACCTGAGCCAGGTCACCTCCCTCGTGCTCGACGAGGCAGACCGGATGATGGACCTGGGCTTCCTGCCCGACATCGAGCGGATCTTCAAGCTGATCCCCGCGGAGCGGCAGACGATGTTGTTCTCGGCCACCATGCCGGGCGAGATCGTCTCGCTGTCCCGCAAATACCTCAACCGTCCCACCCACGTACGCGCGGAGATGGAGAGCGGCGAGGGCGAGACCACCCCGCAGGTGCGCCAGATCGTCTGGCGCGCCCACCGGATGGACAAGATCGAGATCGTCGCCCGGCTGCTCCAGGCCGAGGGCCGCGGGCTCACCATGGTCTTCTGCGAGACCAAGCGGGCCTGCGACATGGTCGCCGAACAGCTCGACACGCGTGGTTTCGCGGTCGCGGCCGTCCACGGCGACCTCGGTCAGGGCCAGCGCGAGCAGGCGCTGCGGGCCTTCCGGGCGGGCAAGATCGACGTGCTGGTGGCCACCGACGTGGCGGCCCGCGGCATCGACATCGACGACGTCACCCACGTGGTCAACTACGACTGCCCCTCCGACGACAAGACCTACGTGCACCGCATCGGCCGTACCGGCCGGGCCGGGCGCACGGGCATCTCGGTCACGTTCGTGGAGTGGGAGGAGCTGACCCGCTGGAAGATGATCAACCAGATGCTCGGGCTCGACTTCGCCGAACCCGAGGAGACCTACTCCACCTCGCCGCACGTCTACGCCGAGCTGAACATCCCCGAAGGCACCAAGGGCGTCCTGCCGCACGCGAGCCGCTCGCGCGCCGGGCTGTCCGCGGAGCGCATCGAGGACCTCGGTGAGACCGGCCGCTCCCGCACCCGCGGCGGCAAGGGCCGGCGCGAGGAGCGCGAAGAGCGCGAGCGCCCGGCCCGCGCCCAGCGCCAGCGTCGCCGCACCCGCGGCGGCAGGGAACTGGCCGAAACCGCACCCGCCGAGACGCCGGAGGTCGAGATCGTGGCCGCCAAGACGGAGGAGACTCCCGCCATCTTCACGCCCGACGAGGTCCAGACGGCGGCCGCCGAGCCGAAGCGCACGCGCGTCCGCAGCAGGGGGGCCGCGTCGTCGGCCATCGAGCAGGCGCTGGCCGAGGCGCCGGAGACCCCGGTGAAGCGGACCCGCTCCCGCAAGGCCGACCAGCCCCAGGCCGCCGACCCGCGGCCGCGCGAGGAGGCCGCCGAGGCGCCCGCGCGCAGCCGTGCGGCCGAGGCTGCTCCGGTGGAGCAGCCGGTCCGGAGCGGGGCGGCCGAGGTCGCGCCCGAGCCGGTCGTGGAGTCCGTGCCGCAGCCGAGCTTCCTGGCCACGCCTCCGCCGCCGGCCCGCAAGGAGCCGGAGCGGATCATCCCGCCGAGCCCGTTCGCGGTGATCTTCCAGTCACCCGACCTGGCCACGGACGACGATGACATCGCGCCGTCCGCGGCGACCGAGCGCAAGCAGCAGCGCCGCCAGTCCCGTGGCGGTGGCGGCAACCGCCGTCGCGCGGGCTAGCGACGACGAGAAGAGGGCGCGCATCCCGTTCGCGGGGTGCGCGCCTTTTTCGTCGGTACGGCACCGGCGCGCGGAGGGAGCCCTAGGCCCCCCTCACGGCCTCACGGCGGCACCGGCCGACATATGCGCCGTCCGGGCACCGCAGAACCCCAGAGGCCGCCTCAGGGCCCGCCACGGCCCACCGGGGACGAGGAGGCCGCCACCCGCCTCCGAAGCGCGAAAGCCGCAAAGCTCACAACTCGCCACAACTCGCATCAGGGTCGCAGCTTTGCCGGTGTCGAGGCGCTGACCTCTGGGTATTGTTGCCCCACGTGAGTACGCCGCGATTCCTCGACCTGCCACCCGGTGTGACGCCGCAGAAGCTCGAAACGCCCCATGGCGCGTTCGCGGCTCTGGAGGCGCTTCCGGTCAGCGGCGTGGTCGAGCGCTGGCCCGCCCTCCTGGTCCCCGGCCTGACCGGCAGCAAGGAGGACTTCATCGCGGTCCTGATGACCCTGGCGCAGTCCGGCCGCCGGGTGGTGGCCGTCGACCTGCGCGGCCAGTACGAGACCCCGGGCCCCGACGACCCCGCCGCCTACACCTGCGCCGCCCTCGGGGCCGACGTCGACCTGATGGCCCAGGCCATCGGCGGCGGCGACCCCGTCCACCTGGTGGGCCACTCCTTCGGCGGCCTGGTCGGGCGGGAGGCCGTGATCGACGGGCGCACCCGGTTCGCCTCGTTCACGCTGATGAGCTCGGGCCCGGCGGCCATCGAGGGCAGGCGGGCGCGCAACGGCCGGGAGATCATGGACGAGATCCCGGCCCTGGGGCTCGAACATCTCTGGCACCACCGGATGGAGCCCGAGGCGCTGGCCGCCGACGTCTCCGACGAGATCATGGCGTTCCTGCGCAAGCGGCTGCTGACCAACTCCCCCACCGGCCTGGCCCGCATGGCCGAGCAGGTGCTGCACGCCCACGACCGCACCGACGAGCTGCGCCAGATCGAGATCCCCACCCTGGTCCTCTACGGCGAGCACGACGACGGCTGGTCGCCCGAGACCCAGTCCGAGACGGCCGCCCGGCTCGGCGCCGACTGCGTGGTCGTGCCCGGCGCGGTCCACTCCCCCGCCGTCGAGGCGCCCGAGACGACGGCCGCCGCGCTGGTCAGGTTCTGGAACGCGGCCGAGAAGCACTATTTGGACACAAGGTCCAATGCCATGTAATCATTCACTTACTATGACGGACGAACTCGTCGTCCAGGCGCCGCGGAGCGCGACCTGGCAGGTGCATCTCGACCGTTCGATGTGGGTGGGCGGCGTGCGCGGCCTCATGTTGCAGGCGTTGCACCCGCTGGCCATGCTCGGCGTCTGGCAGAACTCCACCTTCCAGGACGACCCCTTCGGCCGCCTGCGCCGCACCGCCGACTTCGTGGGCCGGGTGACGTTCGGCAGCCCGGCGGAGGCCGACGAGATCGGCCGGCGGGTGCGCGGCATCCACAAGGCGCTGCGCATCACCGATCCGCGCACCGGGCGCACGCACCGGGTGGACGACCCGGAGCTGCTGCTGTGGGTCCACTGCGCGGAGGTGTCGTCGTACCTGGAGGTGGCCAGGCGCGGCGGGCTCGGGCTGAACGAGCGGCAGGCCGACCGCTACCTGCGCGAGCAGCGCAGGAGCGCCTCCTACGTCGGGCTGCACCCCGAAGACGTCCCGGGCTCGTGCGCCGAGATGGACGCCTACTTCAAGCAGGCCCGGCCCGCCCTGCGGGTGACCGAGGAGGCGGCGGCGACCGTGCGGTTCCTGCTGTGGCCCCGGCTGCCGCGCGAGCTGCGCATGTTGTCGCCGGGCAAACCGGCCTACTTCCCCTTCGGCGCGCTCTGCTACTACACGCTCCCGGAGTGGGCCCGCCGCATGTACGGCGTGCTGCCCGAGGTGCCCCCGGCGACGGTCACCGCGGCGCTGAGGGCGTTCCGGCTGGGCATGAACGCGCTGCCGGAGCCGGTGCACGACCGGGCGTTCATGCCCTCGACGCGGGCGATGCTGGCGGCCGCGCGGGCCCGGCTCGGCGCGGCCGGCTACGACGTGAGCAAGGGGCTCAAGGGCCTGACCGACCCCCGTCGCTGGCCGGCGGCGCGGGCCGCCTGACCGCTTCGCGGGGGTCAGTCGGCCAGGCCGTCCCAGGGGTTGCGGTCGGAGCCGGCGGCCTGGCCCTCCGGGCAGTGGCGGCGGAAGTCGCACCACGAGCAGAGCGGGCCGGGGCTGGGGGCGAACACCGTGTCGAGCTCGGCGGGGACCTGGGCCGGGCCGAGGACGGGACGCTCGCCCGCCCCCCGGCCCGCCGCGGAGCGCTTGGTCGCGGTGGGGGCGCCCATCACGGCGCGGTAGCGGTCGTCGGCGGCGGCGGCCTCGACCGCGATCTCCTCGGCGCGGCGCAGGTGCCGGCCCAGCGACTCGTCGGTGTGGCGCCACTCGACGACCTCGCCGGTGGGCAGGTGGTGCAGCTCGACCGCCCGGCAGGGCGTGCGCATCATCGTGGAGGCCGCGATGGCGTACGTGGCCAGGGCGAGGGACGAGCGGGCGTCGTCCTGGGTCAGCGGGCGGCGGCCGGTCTTGTAGTCGACCACGACCAGCTCGTCGCCGCGCCGGTCGAGCCGGTCGATGCGCCCGGACAGCGCGACCACCTTGGTACGCGTGGCGACCGTGCGCTCGACGCCGACCGGATCGTCCGCGGGATCTAAGGTCGTGACATATCCGGACACGAGGTCGCGGGCCCGGCCCAGCCACTCGGCCGACTGCTCGGCGTCCCTGAACCCCTCGGTGATCCACCCGTTCGTGAGCAGGACGGCGGCCGTCAGCGGCGTGCGCCGCTCGTACGGCTCACGCCACCACGCCGCCAGCGCGTTGTGCACGCTGGCCCCGACGCTGTTGTGGGCCCAGGCGGGCCCCTTGGAGGGCTGCGGCCGGTCCAGGTAGGTGAACCGGTAGCGGCGGCGGCAGTCGAGCCAGGTGTTCAACCGCGACGGCGTGCACGCGTAGAGCCGCCGCGGCATCCCGTCCAGCGGAAGCTGGTCGTACACCTACTCGTCGCCGGGGCCGAGCTTGATGCCGGAGACCCTGGTGCCGTCGGTCAGCGGGCCCTCGTCGTCGCGGGGGGCGGCCGGGTCGCGGGTCAGCGAGCCCGACACCCAGTCGTCGAAGTGCGGCTCCAGGTCGCCGACGGTGACCTCGTCACCGTGGTTGGCCAGCACCCGGGTGTCGGGCGGCAGCGTGAACAGCCGGCCGCCGATCGAGGTGAGCTGGTCGGCCAGCGCCGGGTACTCGCCGCCGAGCTTGCCCGGCCCGTCGGCCTGCAGGGCCTTGCCGGTGAAGACGGCGCCCAGCGCCTCGCAGTAGAGCGAGATCCCGCCGGGCGTGACGCCGGGCGTCTCCATGACGTCGAGCTGGACGTCGGCGACGCCGAAGACGCCGTCGTCCTCCATGTCGATGTCGGGCCAGGTCTCCCGCCAGGTCTCCCGCCACAGCGGCTTGTCCTTGGGGTGCAGGGCGACGACCGCCTCGTCTCTGCTGGCCACCTCGATGGCCGCGCCGACGTGGTCGGGCAGGCCCGCGGTGCAGATGACGGCCAGCACCTCACGCTCGCCGACCTGCTCAAGGATCTTCTCGGCGTCACGCGCCGCGTCGATGACGATGACTTCGTCGTCGTCACCGATGATCCAGGTGTTGTTCTCGACCTTGTGCTCGGTGCCGTCGATGTCGACGACGCCCTCGGTCACCACTCGCTCGATACGCGCTGTCACGCTTCCGAACTTTAGCCCGTCTGCATGAGAGCGCGAATCGCGTTGATGATGAGTTGCACGGCGAGCGCCGACAGCAGCAGGCCGGCGATCCTGGTGACCAGCTCCACGCCGTTCTCCTTGATGACGCGGATGATGCTGACCGAGAAGCGCATGAACAGCCACAGCAGGATGTGCACGGCCGCGATGGCCAGCATCAGCGCGGCCAGCCCGTCGGCGCGTCCCTCGGCCTGCTGGGCGAAGACGATGGTCGCCACGATCGCGCCGGGCCCGGCCAGCAGCGGCGTGCCGAGCGGCACCAGGGCGACGTTGACGTTCGAGCGCACGGTGTCGGTGCGCGGCTCGGCCGTGCCGCGCAGCAGTTCCAGGGCCACCAGCAGGAGCAGCAGGCCGCCCGCGATCTGCATGGCGGGCACCTCGACGTGCAGGTACGACAGGATGGCCCGCCCGAACACCGCGAACACCACCACCAGGCAGAACGCCGTCACCGCGGCCTGCCAGGCGATGCGCCGCCGCTCGGCCGGGGTGCGGCCGAAGGTGTAGGCGAGGAAGAGCGGGATGACGCCCGGTGGGTCCATGATCACGAACATCGTCACGAACGCCTCGACGAAGAACCTGACCCCGGACACCGCTCCCCCAACCGGCCGCCCGGGGGAGGCGATCCTTGCTCAGCCCCGCGCCCGGCCCGCCGGGCGCTCGATTTCCGGCCCTCAGTCTTCCAGCAGCGGCGAGAACCCGCCGAACGGCACCTCGAACTCGCGGTCGCGGGCGTCCTGGAGGGACAGCTCGGCCAGCGCGATCATGCAGCCCGCCTCGGCGGGCCAGGCGATGGTCCACAACCAGTTGCCGAGCGCCTCACCGGCGTAGACGGCCCGGTCGTCGATGCCGGCCAGGCACCACATCGCCGTGGGATGCCCCAGCACCTCGATCTTCGCGTTGGGCGGCCCGGAGTCGAACCCCTCACCGGGGTCGGGCCCGTCGAGCCCCGCGAACGTCGCGCCGAGCCCGACGCCCGGCTCCTCGGCGATGACCAGCAGGTCGGCCGGCCCCTCGATCGGCGAGGGGCCGCTGAGCGCGACCACGCTGGCCCGCGAGCCGGTACGTTCGTCGCCGACCTCGCCGAACCCGGTCACCGTCCAGCCGGGCGGCAATGGCCAGGGCAGCCACACGGGCACCACCGAGCGTTTCCGCAGGGCCTCCAGCGATTCACCCGTGGGCGGTCGCGGAGGCTGGTACGGCAGGACGTCGCCGTGCGTGTCGCAATGGAACGCACTGGACAGGGCGCTCGACCCGTGAAGCGGGCCGAAGCACCTTGGGCAGGTAGGAGCCGCTCTCACAGCTACCCACGGTGCTTCCTCCGGCACGGCCGCGTCAAGACCGGGACCCGTTATCCCGTCGTAATCTTGGTCATGTGCGCGTAAATTGTGTCGGCGCGATCATTTTCGACGCCTCTGACCGGCTTCTTCTCATCCGGCGCGGCCGCCCGCCGGGCATGGGCCTGTGGTCGCTCCCGGGCGGCCGGCTGGAGCCCGGCGAGAGCGACGCGGCCGGCCTGCGCCGCGAGGTCATGGAGGAGACCGGGCTGCGCGTCGAGGTGGGCCGCCTGGCCGGCACGGTGGAGCGTCCCGGGCCGGGCGGCGTCACGTACGTGATCCGCGACTACCTGGCCACCTGCGCCGGCGGCGTGCCCGTGGCCGGGGACGACGCCGCCGACGTGCGCTGGTGCGGCCCCGGTGAGCTGGCGCTGCTCCCGCTCACCGAGGGGCTGCTCGGCTGCCTGACCGAGTGGGGCGTGCTCACCGGTTGGCGGTGAGGCTGGAGGTCCACAGGATCAGGTGATCGGTGTCGTACGTCGTGGACCGGCCGAGCGCCACCACCTCCGTGCCGCTGATCGCCACGGCCGTCAGGGCCTGCATGCCGAGGCCGGAGAGCCGGTCCCTGGTCAGGGCCATGCGGTTCCACGACAGGCCGTCCTGGGACACCCAGGCCGCGCTGTCGCCCTCGCCGGGGACGCCGTGCCAGCCGACCGCCACCAGGCCCTGGTCGCCCGCGGCCAGGTCGTGCACGGCCGCCGCCTGGTCCGCGGGCAGCCAGGCCGTCGTCCAGCTCTCGCCGTCGTCGTCGGAGACGGCGGAGAAGGCGCGGCGTGCGCCGCCCGTCACGGCCGTGCCGATGGCGACGAGCTTGTCGTGGTACGTCGTGACCTGCCGCAGCCCGGCCGACGTGGCGTCCGGCGGGGTGAGCCGTTTGCGGGCGCTCCAGTTGACGCCGTCGTCGGAGAACCAGACCACGCTGTTCTCCCGATCGCCGCTCCCCGACCCGCCGACCGCGACGTAGCCGCCCTGGGTCGCGATCACGTCGTGGACGCGGACGCCCGAGCCGCCCTGGGGCAGCTTCCTGGACCGCGTGTACTTGCGCAGGTCGGGCGTGAACCACATGGCGGCGGCCACCGAGCCCGCCTGGTCGTGGGACTCGCCGGCCAGCACGTACCCCTTCTTGCCCGCCGCGACGGCGTGGGTGTCCAGGTAGGGCCGGTCGCGGTCGCGGGCCAGGTCGCCGGAGACCGGCACGCGCCGCCAGTTCTCGCCGTCGTCGGAGGTGACGAGCAGGGGGTCGGTGACGGCCAGGTTCGTCTGGGTGCTGCCGGCCGCCAGCCAGCCGCGAGCGCCGTGGGCGACGTCCTCCAGGATCTGCCTGCCGGGGCCGCCGAGGCTCATCGACTTCCAGCGCTGCCAGTTGCTGATCGTCCACAGGCCGGCGTCGCCGGAGGCCGCGCCGACCGCGACGTACCGGCCGCCGGCGGACGCCAGGCGGGTGGTCTCGCGCGACACCCTGGTCAGGCCCTCGACCTGGCCGAGCTGGACGCGGGAGGCGGCGCCGCGCGGCGGCGCGGTCATCAGCACGAGCTGGTTGTCGACGTCGGAGGCGGCCTGGTCGCCGCCGGCGAACAGGGTGCCGCCGTCGGAGATCGTGAAGCCGCGCAGCGTGGCGCCCGCCAGGTCGCCGAGGTCGGCCCGCTTGGTCCAGCCGCGCCCGTCGGCGCTGGTCAGGACCGAGTACTTGCCCAAGGTGGCCTGGCTGATCGCGGCCACGCCGGACCGGTAGGAGACCAGCGACTCCACCCCGGGGCTCTCGCCGCTCAGGCCGCCGATGGAACCGCACTGCGACCACTGGGCGCCCGTGGGCGAGCAGTAGACGCGCACGCCGCCGTCGACCGTGCGCTGCCTGGTCGGCACCAGGACGAACCGTTTGGGCAGCACGGCCACCGTGCCCGTGCGCGGCTCGGCCTCGGGCAGCTGGAAGCCGGTCGCCTGCCAGTCGCGTCCGCCGTCGGACGAGCGCAGCACCCGTGAGCCGCTCCCGTCGGCCGGGCGGCCGACGGCCACGACCGTGTCGCCCTGGGCGACGACCGCCCTGATCTCCTGGACGTCCAGCCCCCTGGTCTCCACGCGCTCCCAGGCCCGGCCGTCGGACGAGCGCCAGGCCGCCGGGCCGGGGCCGCCGTCCCCCGGCGTGGCGCCGACGGCGACGAAGCCGGAGGCCGTCCTGGCGATGTCGTAGATCTGGTCGCCGGGCCGGAAGGCGGCCATGCCGGTCGCGTTGACCGTCGTCCAGCTGAAGCCGTCGACGCTGGTCCACAGGCCGCGCTCGCCGGACGGGCCGTCGCCGCCGCTGGCCAGCCAGCGGCCGTCGCCGCCGACCACGCGCTGGACGATGGGCGTGGAGGCGCCGCTCACCTGGCCGAGCTGCCAGTGCTTGCCGGCGTCGGGCGAGAACAGGAAGAGCGGGCGCGGGGTCGGGCTGGTGGTGTCGCTGCCCACCGCGACCACCGCGCGGCCGACGGAGACGATGTCGTTGAGCTTCTGGTTGGTGCCGACGCCGGCGGCCGGGACGGTGAACAGGTCGTCCCCCGAACGGCCGGTGCCGGCCTCCAGGCGCAGTCCGGGGGCGTCGGTGTCGCTCCAGCGCCAGACGAGCACCCCCGCGGCCACCAGGAGCGCCAGGGCCATGGTGAGGGCGATGGGGGCGGCCCTGCTGCCCCGGTGCACGGGGCTGGACCGGCGCACGGCGGCCGGGGCCGGGCCTCTGTGGTGCCTGCCGCCGGCGCCGCCGGGGCGCGGCGGGCCGGTGGCGACCAGCAGGTCCGGTCTCGTGGGACGCCCGCCGGGCGGCCGGCCGACCCGCCTGACCTCGGCGTCCTCCTCACCGGCCACCGCGGACTCGGCGTCCCGGGCCTCGGGGTCGCGGGCCTCGGCGTCGCGGACCTCGGCGTCGCGGACCTCGCGGTTGCGGACCTCGGGGTCGTGCGGTCCGGAGGTCTGGGATCCGGGGTCGTGCGGTCCGGGGGGCTCGGACGGCGAGGGCGGGGGCTGGGTGGCGGGGGCCTCGTCGGTGGGGAGCGGCAGGTGGTAGGGCGGCTCGCGGTAGGGGCCCGCGGGGGCCATGCCCTCCTGGGGGCCGTCGGCGGGCGGGGCCGGGGGCTCGGACGGCGGCGCAGTGGGCGGGGGCGCGGCGGGCGGTTCCTGGCGGGGCGGGCCGCCGGCGACGAGCTTGTCCGGGCGGTTGACGATGCGCCGGGGACGGCGGCGCGGCTCGACCTCGGGCTCGGCCGTCGGCGAGCTGTACGGTCTGCGCCCCTTGGGCGGTTCCTGCGGCGACTCCTCCGGGATCGGGGACGCGAACGGCGGCATGCCCCAAGGGGAGGTCAAGGGTAAGCCCCGGGCCCGGTCGTCGGTGGGCCCGGGCGGTGAGTGGCGGATCCTGGGCTCCCCGGAAGAGGCCCTGGCCTCGCCGGAAGAGGGCCCGGGCTCCCCGGAAGAGGCTCCGGGCCGCCCGGAAGAGGCCCTGGCCTGCTCGGACGCGGCCCTGGGCCCGGGAGAGGTGCCGGGCTCGTCGGGAGAGGGGGGTTCCGCGGCGTCCTCAGGACGCGGGTCGTCGTCGTCCGGCGGTCGCCGTGGCGGATCGCTGGGGCCGGAGGCCACGCGCCGCACCTCCTAGTCGAACTCGTCGTACAGGTGGAACCCGTCGAATCGGACCTGGTCAACCGGGTTGCGCGGGGAAACGGTGAGCGAACGGGCCGTTTCCTACGGACCGTTCCACAAATCCCGTCCCACCTTATGCGCCTATTTTCTACCCCGTCCCACCAAAACGATCACCTCCGTGACGCCCTCGCCTGTCCCACAGGAACCAGACCAGCATGCCTGAGCCGGATTGGCGAGACCTCTCTAGCGAGATTTCCGGAACCTCTCGCCTGATTTATCCAGAAATAGCACTAATTGCCCGCTTTTTGGATATATAGAACACACCAATCGCATACACCGCGAGCTGCACCACCGTTCCCGACAACGCCTGCCACGGGATGGGCGTCTTGCCCTGGTCCAGCGCGTCCTCCAGGCTGCCCGAGGCCGCGCTGAGCCCGAAGGCCAGCATGTTGTTCATCACGTGCAACGCGATCGGCGCCTCCAGCCCCCCGGTCCGTACGGCCAGCCAGCCCATCACCGCGCCGAAGGCGAACACGTCGAGCAGCCCCACCCACGAGTAGCCGTGCAGCGACGCGAACAGCAGGGACCCGATGAGGATGGCCCACACCGGATTGCGCACGTGCACGCCGACCGCCTGGACGAACCAGCCGCGGAAGATGTACTCCTCGGTCGCCGCCTGGAACGGCACCAGCAGCACGATCACCACGAGGGCGGGCAGGAACCGTCCCCAGCCGACCCAGCCGAACAGGTCGGAGTACCCCTCCCCCGACAACGACAGGGCCGTGACCTGCGCGATCTGGCCCAGCACCAGCGCCAGCACGGCCAGGCCGAGGCAGCGCAGCAACCAGGACCAGCGCAGCCGTCCGGCGACCGACGACAGCGTGCCGGGCCGGCGGCGCTGGACGAGCGCGGCGGCGCCGAAGACAAGCGGCAGCACGGCCGCGATCGACAGCAGCACCATCACCAGCCCGAACACCGGATCGCCGAAGATCTGCCCGGGGTCGGTCGGCGCGGGCAGGCCGAGGATCAGCTCGGCGACCTTCCCCACGAGCAGCACACCGGTGCCGACGACGAAGAACCCGACGCCCACGAGGATCGTGCCGACGACGGCCCGCCACGGCTCGTTCGCCGCGGTGCGGGCGAGATGGTCGTAACGCGCCCCCCGCGGCGTCGGCAGGAACCAGGACCGCGGCTGCGGCACGGGCGGCGGCCCATAAGGATAGACGGGCGGCCCAGGCGGCTGACTGCCATATGGCGGATTCGGTCCAGGGTTCTCCTGCATCCATACATTCTGTCTGCCGGGTGAGCATTAGTTCACAGACGACCCACCCCTTTGGGCGGATGCTCGGAGTCGTACGGCATTTCGCCCCTTCGGAGTTCGGGAGCAGTCCATGTCAAGGCTGGGACCTTTCATCACCCTGGCGGCGGGCGCGGTCCTGGCCGCGGGGCTGGGCGTCGCCAGCGTCACCGCGGCACCGGCGGCCGACGATCCCACCGGCACCGTGGCAGCCGGGTCGCCGACCGAGGCCGCCGCCACACCGTCGCCGTCCGAGTCGTCGCCGTCCGGGTCGTCGCCGTCCGTGTCATCGTCGGCGTCGCCCGCGCCCACCGAGGCCGCGAAGATCCCCAAGGCCGACTACGGCGGGTACGTCAAGGGCAACGGCGGCCTGATAGCGATCTCCGTCCGCGACGGCAAGGCCGTCGGCTACTTCTGCGACGGCAGGTCGGAAGCCTGGTTCAAGGGCGGCGAGGCCGGCGGGAAGGCCGTGCTGAAGGGCCCGGGCACGGCCCGGCTGACCGCCACGCTCGGCGGCGGACGCGCCAGGGGCAGCCTGTCCGTCGGCGGCGGGAGGCGGACCTTCACCGCGCCCGCCGTGGTCCGGCCGTCCGGGCTGTACCGGGCGACCGCGCAGGTCAGAGGCGCGAGGCTGCGAGCGGGCTGGATCCGCGTCCCGCGCCCCGGCGGCGGCTACGACCAGGTCGGCGCCGCGTTCCTGGGCCAGGAGCAGGTGGACATCCCCCGGCTGGACGCCGGCCGGCCCACCACCCCCGTCACCGTCGCCGGCGCCACGGTCCTTCCGAAGGACGTGGACGGCTTCATCGAGGAGATGCAATGACCGCCATCCACCGTCCCTCGCACCGGCCCGCCCACCGCACGGCCGCCGTGCTGCTGATCCCGCTGCTGGCCGGCGGCCTGGTGGCGCTGGGGCTCGGCGTGTACGGCCGGGCGCACACGCCCACGGGGTTCGCGATCGGCCCGGCCGGGTTCTCCGGCGCGCTGCCGATGAAGGCGTGGCTGACGACCGGGGCGTTCGCGCTGGCGATCGTCCAGGTGGTCTCGGCGCTGTCGATGTGGGGAAGGCTGGGGATCGAGCTCCCGGAGGGCGTCCACCGCTGGTCGGGGCGGCTGGCCTTCCTCCTCACGATCCCCGTCGCCTTCCACTGCCTGTACGCCCTGGGCCTGCAGTTCGACGTGCCGCGCGTGCTGGCCCACTCGCTCCTCGGCTGCTTCTTCTACGGCGTGTTCACGGCGAAGATGCTGGCGCTGCCCAAGCGCGACGCGCCGGGCTGGACGCTGCCGCTGCTCGGCGGGCTGGCGTTCACGGCGCTGGTCGGGCTCTGGCTGACCTCGTCGTTGTGGTTCTTCACCGCGGTGGGCGTCAAGGTGTGAACGTCTTCGTCCTCGCCAGACCGGCCGCCCTGCCCTTGGCGGCCACGACGAGCGCCATCTTGCGGGACGCCTCGTCGATCATCTCCTCGCCCAGCATGACCGCGCCGCGCCGCTCCACGGTGGTGTAGTGCTCGTACGCCTCCAGGATCAGCTCGGCGTGGTCGTAGTCCTCCTGGCTCGGCGAGAACACCTCGTTGGCCGCCTCCACCTGCATGGGGTGCAGCACCCACTTGCCGTCGAACCCGAGCGCGGCGGCCCGGCGGGCGACCCGGCGGTAGCCCTCGACGTCCTTGATCTGGAGGTAGGGGCCGTCGATCACCTGGAGGTCGTGCATCCTGGCGGCCATCAGCAGGCGCATGAGGATGTAGTGGTAGGCGTCGCCCTCCTCGTAGCCGGGCGGCTGCTCGCCGACCACGAGGGTGCGCATGTTGATCGAGGCCATGAAGTCGGCCGGCCCGAACACCAGGGCCTCCAGCCTCCTGGACGACCCGGCGATGGCGTCGACGTTGACCAGGCCGCGGGCGTTCTCGATCTGGGCCTCGATGCCGATGCGGCCCACCTCGTAGCCCATCGACCGCTCGATCTGGGTCAGCAGCGTGTCGAGCCAGACGACCTCGGTCGGGTCCTGGACCTTGGGCAGGATCAGGCAGTCGAGGAACCGCCCGGCGCCCTCCACGACCTCGATGACGTCCCGGTACGTCCACATCGTGGTCAGGTCGTTGACCCTGACCGCGCGGGTCCTGCCGGTCCAGTCGCCCTCGCGCAGCGCGGTCACGACGTTCTTGCGGGCCTCGTCCTTGGCCAGCGGCGCGACGGAGTCCTCAAGGTCGAGGAAGACCTCGTCGGCGGGCAGGGTCTGGGCCTTCTCCAGGAAGCGGGGGTTGCTGCCCGGCACGGAGAGCACGGAACGACGTGAGCGCATGCGCCAACGCTAACGGCTGCCGGGCCGCCCGCGGCAGGCGTCCCCCGTCTATGGGCACGATCAGCTGTTCCAGTAGCGCTGCTCGCGCCAGGGGTCGCCGTAGTTGTGGTACCCGGCCCGTTCCCAGAAGCCGGGCCGGTCGCGGTCGAGCAGGCGCAGGCCCTTGACCCATTTGGCGGACTTCCAGAGGTACAGGTGCGGGACCAGCAGCCGGGCCGGGCCGCCGTGCTCGGCGGGCAGCGGGTCGCCGTCGAAGGTGTGGACGATCCACGCCCTGCCGCCGCGCAGGTCGGCCAGCGGCAGGTTGGTCGTGTAGCCGCCGTGGCAGTACGCCTCCGCGAACTCCGCCTGCGTGTCCACGTCGTCGAGCAGGACGTCGATCGACACGCCCTGCCAGTCGGTGTCGAACTTCGACCAGCCGGTGACGCAGTGGAGGTCGGTGTGCGGGGCGCTCTGGGGCAGGTCGAGCAGCTCGTCCCAGGTCCAGACGCGCTCCCGGCCGGCCTCGGTGACCAGGGTGAACGTCCAGCCGGCGGTGTCCACCCGGGGTGTCGGGCCCGCGGACAGGACGGGGAAGCCGGGCGTGAGGTACTGGCCGGGCGGCAGGCGGTCGTCGTGCCGGCCGCGCCCCTTGAAGCCCTTCGAGACGACGGCCACGGTCAGCCACCTCCCTGCACGGGCGTCTCCAGCAGGCCGAGGCCCGGCATCGCGGCCATCATCCGGCCCGGCGCCTCCACCAGGGTCATGAGCACGTTGTCGCAGTTCGGGCAGCGCAGCACGGTGCCGGGGGCGGGGCCGTACACGGTGGCCTCCCCCAGCGGGCCGTTCATGCCGCACTGCGCGCAGACGCCCTGGGCGGCCGTCATGTCCCGGCCGAAGAACTGGGCCAGCGGGCCTGCCGCGGCGTTGCCGTCCACGGGTTGTTGCATCGTGTCTCTCCTAGCCGTACCGCTCGGTGCGGACGTCGGTGGGCGGGTAGCCCAGGGCGGTGAGGATGGCGGCGACGTGCTCGACGAACGCGGTCGGGCCGCAGACGTAGGCCAGCGGCTCGTGGGCGGGCGGCCAGGCCAGCCGGACCAGTTGCGAGCGGTCCACCCGGCCCACGGGCTCGGGCCAGTCGGTGGGGGCCGAGCGGGTGTAGACGAAGGTCACCTCGGCGCCGGCGGACTCCAGCTCGTCGCGGTAGATCACCTGGCCGGGGTCGCGTACGGAGTAGACGAGCCGGACCGGGGTGCCGTCGCCCAGCCGGGCGCGGTGGCGCAGCATCGAGCGCAGCGGCACCACGCCCGACCCGCCCGCGACCAGCAGCAGCGGCCGCCGCTCCGGCATGGGCTCCCACACGAAGTAGCCGCCGATCGGGCCGCGCACCTCCAGCTGGTCGCCGGCCTCGGCCACCTCCACCAGGTACGGCGACACCTCGCCCCCTGCCACCCTGACCACGGTGATCGAGGGCCGTTCGCCGGGCGCGCCGGCCAGCGAGTACGCCCGGGTCGCCTGGTAGCCGTCGTCGGCCGTCAGCCGCACGTCCACGTGCTGGCCGGCGCGGTGTCCCGGCCAGCCGGGCACGTCGAGCAGCAGCGTACGCGTCTGGTCGGTCTCCGGGACGACCTCGGCGATCGTGGCCGGCTGCCAGGTCAGTCGTCGTAGTACCGCTGTTCCCGCCATGGGTCCCCGAAGTTGTGATAGCCGGACCGCTCCCAGAAGCCGGGGCGGTCCTCGTCCATGAGCCACAGCTCGTGGATCCACTTGGCGCTCTTCCACAGGTAGTGGGCGGGCACCAGCATCCGCACCGGGCCGCCGTGCTCGGGCGGGATCGGCGCGCCCTCGTAGGCGTAGACCAGCCACGCCTTGCCGTCCACGATCTCCTCGACCGGCAGGTTGGTGGCGTAGCCGCCGTAGCTGACGGCCAGGGCGTACCCGGCCGCCCGGTCGGCGCCGGTCAGCAGCCGGTCGAGGGACACGCCCGTCCAGGTGGTGTCGAGCTTGCTCCAGTGGGTGACGCAGTGGATGTCCACGGTGATCTGCTCGGCGGGCAGCGACAGCAGGTCCGTCCACGTCCAGGTGGGCTCGCCCGCGCCGCCCCTGACGGTGAACGACCACCGCTCGGTCCGGATGTGCTGCGTCGCCCCCGCGGTGAGCACCGGGAACCCCTCGGCCAGGTACTGGCCCGGCGGCACCCGCCCGGTCAGCTCCGGCCGCGGCCGCCGGAAGTGTTTCCCGGCGAAGCCACGTGAGACGATCCCCATGAATGCGGTTCTCCCCGACAGAGCACCCGGCGGACACCAGAAAAGGGCAAAGTGTTCAGCCGGTGAATCCGTGGGCACGCAGGCGGGCGATCAGGCCGTCGATGCCGCACGGCTGGTTCCAGCCGGTCGAGGAGAAGATCTCGTCCCTGCCGCCGACGGCCCGGCCGCCGGGGTCGTCGGTCACCTCGTGCAGGATCACGCCCTGCGGGGGCGTCGACCAGGCGACCGGACGTCCCTCGACGACCTTGCCGGTCGCTCTGGCGCGGTTCAGGAACAGCAGCACCCGGGTGCCCGGGGGCGCCGCGCGGGCGAAGTCGGCCACGCTGTGGACCGGCGTGCCCGCGTCGTCCACCGCCGCGCCTTGGTGGAAGGCGACGTCCGCGACGTCCGCGGCGGCGCCCTTGAGCCGCTCTTCGACCCGGGCGCGCATGAGGACGTAATGGGTGCGGTCCCCCGGGATGCCCTCCTCGACCACGGGCCCGGCGGCCCAGCCCGTCAGGTGGCCGGTGACGACGGCCTCCACCTTCCCGGCGAGCGCCTCGGGCGTCGGGGAGGCCGGGTAGTCGTACACGGTCTGCCGCAGGACGCGCGTGTCCAGCGGCCCCGTACGGGCGGAGGACCGGCACGCGGACGGCGGCTCAGGACCGGCGGCGCCGCAGCCCGCGACGAGGACGAGCACGAGGATGAACGACCGCATACCGGTGAAACGCGCGCGGGCCCCGAGCGGTTCGGGGGTTACAGTCTGATCGTGAGCGACGACATCGCGGCCATCGAGGAGGGCGCCAAGAAGTCCGGCATCCTCTGGCTCGCCCTCGACCGCCCGCGCCTGGCCTGGCACGCCTGGCACGACGGCGCCATCTACCTCGTGACCGGCGGCGGCGAGCAGGACCTGCCGGGCCTCGGCGCGCTCGACCGGGTGCGCGTGACGCTGCGCAGCAAGGACAACGGCGCGCGGCTGGTGGAGTTCGACGCGGCGGTCTCGGTCGTCGACCAGGCCGCGGCGGCCGACGCCGTGGCGGTGCTGGCCAAGGAGCGGCTCAACGCCCCCGACAGCGAGCACCTGACCGAGCGCTGGGCCCGCGACTCGACCGTCCTGCGCCTCACGCCGGAACGCTGACCCCCGGCCGAACCCGGCTCCGCGGCGGCCGGGCTCACACCTGAGCGGTGACCTCGGCCGGGCTCACACCTGGGCGGTGACCTCGGCGGGGCGGTCCGGGGCGGGGGCCGGCCCGCCGCCCGAGGTGGCGGTCTGGGCGAGCAGCGCGCCGCCGAGCACGATCAGCCCGCCGACGATCTGGAACACCCCCAGCGTCTCGCCGACCAGCGCCCACGCGACCACCGCGCCGCCGATGACCTCCAGCGAGGCGACCGTCGCCCCCACCGCCGCCGACAGCCGCCGCACCATGTTCATGCTGAGGATGTACGCCAGCGCGGTCGCCACCAGCACCAGCCACAGGTACGCCCCCAGCACCGGCAGCGTCGTGCCGCCCTGCGGGGCGACGGAGAGCGTGAAGGCCTCCCAGGGGATGTCCCAGGGCTGCGCGAAGGGGATGAGAACGACGGCCGAGCCGACCATGCCCCAGGCGACCAGGCCGAGCAGGTCGATGTCGGGGCCCATGCTGTCGCCCATCAGGAAGTACCCGGCGCAGCACGCCCCGGCCAGCAGGCCCAGGAGCAGGCCGAGCGCGTCCAGGCGCATGCCCTGCCACGCCTCGACGACGATCGCCAGGCCGACGAACGCGATCACCGCGCCGACGTAGGCGGCCCCGGCCAGGCGTACCTTGCGGACGAGCCTGACCCAGGCCACCACCATCACCGGCGCCATGAACTCCAGCAGCAGCGCGATCCCCACCGGCAGCCGGGTGATGGCGACGAAGTAGAGCGACTGCACGCCCGCGACGGCCATCACGGTGTAGAGCCCGAGGAACGGCAGCCGGGCCCGCGGGATGCGCAGGGCCCGCGGCTTGACCACCGCCAGCACCGCGACCAGCAGCAGCCCGGCGCCCGCCATCCGGGTCCAGACGGCCTCGACCGGCGCCAGCCCGGCGGTGATGAGGTACTTGGCCATCGGCCCGGAGAACGCGAAACAACACGACGACACGAATGCCAGTGCGAGCCCCGCCAGCCTCATGGTGTACCCCTAGTGCCCAGTAATCAGCGTTAAATGCGTTTGATACTGACATGCCAGGCAACCGGGGCGCAACGGCGTCTCACTGTTAGCCTGGCCCACGTGCAGATCTTCGTGGCCCGGCTGGCGGGGACCCCCGTCTTCGACCCCACGGGCGATCAGATCGGCCGCGTCCGCGACGTCGTGGTGGGCCTGCGCATCACCGGCAACCCGCAGGTGCACGGCATGGTCGTCGAGGTGCAGCCGCGCCGCCGGGTGTTCCTCCCGATCACCCGCGTGCGCCGCATCGAGGCGGGCGCGGTCGTCTTCACCGGGCGGCTGAACATGCGCAGGTTCGAGCAGCGCGCCTCGGAGACCCTGGTCATCGGCGAGGTGCTCGACCTGTCCGTACGCGTCGGCGACGAGCCCATGACCGTCTACGACGTCGCCATGGAGGAGACCCTGCCGTCCCGGTGGGAGATCACCAAGGTCGCGCTCTTCAAGGGCCGCCGGCGCGAGCCCAGGACGGTCGGCTGGACCGAGGTGTCCGGCTTCGACACCCTGCAGAAGGACCAGGGCGCGGCCGGGCTGATCGCCGCGTTCGAGTCGCTGCGCGCCGCCGACATGGCCAGCGCCCTGCACGAGCTGCCCACCAAGCGGCGCATCGAGATCGCCCGCCAGCTCGCCGACGACCGCCTGGCCGACGTGCTGGAGGAGCTGCCGCCCGACGACCAGATCGGCATCCTCGGCACCCTCGAACCCGAGCGGGCCGCCGACGTCCTGGAGGAGATGGGCCCCGACGACGCCGCCGACCTGCTGCACGACCTGCCCGAGGAGCAGGCGGCCAGGCTGCTGGCGCTCATGGAGCCCGGCGAGGCGGCCCCGGTGCGGCGGCTGCTGACCTACGCCGACGACACCGCGGGCGGCGTGATGACCAGCGAGCCGGTCGTCCTGCCGCCCAACGCGACGGTGGCCGAGGCGCTGGCCCACATCCGCCAGCAGGACCTGCCGCCCGCCGTCGCCGCCCAGGTCTACGTGACCAGGCCGCCCACCGAGACGCCGACCGGCACGTACCTGGGGGTCTCGCACTTCCAGCGGCTGCTGCGCGAGCCGCCCTCGACGCTGCTCGGCCGCGTGCTCGACCCCTCGCTCGACCCGATCAGGCCCGACTTCACCCTGCGCCAGGTGCACGCCTTCCTGGCCAACTACAACCTGGTCGCCGCCCCCGTCGTGGACGAGCTGGGCAGGCTGGTCGGCGCGGTGACCGTCGACGACGTCCTCGACCACCTGCTTCCCGACGACTGGCGCGAGGGGGACCACCGTGACCACTGACCGGCTCGACCAGCCGCGGGCGCTGCGCCGCTCGCTGCGCCCGCACTACGACCCCGAGGCGTTCGGCCGCCTGTCCGAGCAGATCGCCCGCTTCCTCGGCACGGCCCGGTTCATCGTCTACATGACCGTGTTCGTGGCGATCTGGGTGATCTGGAACGTCGCCGCTCCCCCGTCGCTCAAGTGGGACCCGTACCCGTTCATCTTCCTCACGCTGATGTTGTCGCTCCAGGCCAGCTACGCCGCGCCGCTCATCCTGCTCGCCCAGAACCGCCAGGACGACCGCGACCGCATCCAGTACGAGCAGGACCGCGAGGCCGCCGACCGCAACCAGGCCGAGATCGAGTACCTCACCCGCGAGATCGCCGGCCTGCGCCTGGCCCTCAACGAGGTCGCCACCCGCGACTACCTGCGCGCCGAGCTCGGCCGGCTGCTGGAGGAGCTCAACAAACGTCAGTGACGTCGAGCCTGGCCAGCAGCGCCCGCACCGCGCCGACGTCGCCCGCGCCCAGCAGGTCGAGGAACTGGTCCTTGACCCCGCGCAGGTAGGTCGGCGTGGCCTCGGCCAGCCGCGCGGCGCCCGGCTCGGTCAGCACCGCGAACAGCCCGCGGGCGTCGTCGGAGCACGCCTCCCGCCCGACCAGCCCGTGCCGCTGCAACCGGTCGATCAGCCTGGTCAGCCCGCTGCGCGAGAGCAGCACGCGGTCGGCCAGGTCGTTCATGCGCAGCCGCCGCCCCGGCGCCTCGGCGAGCTGGGCCAGCACCTCGTACGAGGCCAGCGGCAGATCGTGGGCCACCAGCAGCTCGGCCTCCAGGCGGCGGGCGATGCGCACCTGGGCCCGCTGCAACATCCGCCAGACCGCCAGTTCCTCGGCGGTGAGCCCCTCGTCGCGCAGCAGAGTCACGCAGTAACCTTAGACGTTGTTGCACAGACACCTAACAGCGCGGATTAACCGAGCGGCCCCCCGGGTTCATACCATGGAGGGGCATTTCTCACTGGCTTTCAGCGCCTGTCACACATAGACCGACTAAGGAGGGACGGCACTCCCTCGTGCCGAGACTTCGATGGCACCAACCCAGGAACAGGTGACGGCCGCCCTCGCCACCGTCATCGACCCCGAGATCCGTCGCCCGATCACGGACCTCGACATGGTCAAGAACATCGAGATCGCCCCCGACGGCGCGGTCCGGGTGGGCGTCTACCTCACCGTGTCAGGCTGTCCGATGAAGGACACCATCACCCGCGACGTGAAGACGGCGGTCGGCAAGGTCGGCGGCGTGACGGACGTCCAGATCGAGCTCGACGTCATGAGCCCCGAGCAGCGCAAGACCCTGCAGACCAAGCTGCGGGGCGACCGGGGCCCGGAGAAGGAGATCCCCTTCAACCAGCCCGGCTCGCTGACCCGCGTCTTCGCCGTCGCGAGCGGCAAGGGCGGCGTGGGCAAGTCGTCGGTCACCGTCAACCTGGCCGCCGCGATGGCGTCCAACGGCCTGAAGGTCGGCATCGTCGACGCCGACATCTACGGTCACAGCATTCCTCGCATGCTGGGCGCCGCCGAGCGTCCCACCAAGGTCGAGGACATGATCATGCCGCCGTCGGCGCACGACATCAAGGTCATCTCCGTCGGCATGTTCAAGCCCGAGGGCAACACGCCGGTCGTGTGGCGCGGGCCGATGCTCGACCGGGCGCTCCACCAGTTCCTGGCCGACGTCTACTGGGGCGACCTCGACGTCCTGCTGCTCGACCTGCCGCCGGGCACCGGCGACATCGCCATCTCGGTGGCGCAGCGGCTGCCGTCGGCCGAGATCCTGGTCGTGACCACGCCCCAGCAGGCCGCCGCCGAGGTGGCCGAGCGGGCCGGCTCGATCGCCGCCCAGACCCACCAGCAGATCGCCGGCGTCATCGAGAACATGTCCTGGCTGCCCTGCCCCCACTGCGACGAGCGCGTGGCCGTGTTCGGCGAGGGCGGCGGCCAGACCGTCGCCGACGCCCTCACCCGCACGCTGGGCGCCCGCGTCCCGCTGCTCGGCCAGGTGCCGATCGACCTGCGCCTGCGCGAGGGCGGCGACGAGGGCAAGCCGCTGGTGCTGACCGACCCCGACTCGCCGGCCGCCGCGGAGCTGCGGAAGATCGCCGCCGGTCTGAGCAAGCGCTCCTCCAGCATCAAGGGCATGCAGCTCGGCCTGTCGCCCAACCGTTCCTGACCCTCTCACGCGAAGACGGGCCCGCCCAGCGAAAGCTGGGCGGGCCCGTCGCGCGTCTGCAGGGTGTGTCAGGTGGCCTCGGAGTCGTAGGGGGGCAACTCGCCATAGGCGAGCTCCGACGGCGGCTCAGCGGCGTCGTAGGACGCGACGGCGGCCGGCTCCAGACCTCCGGGACGGCCGTTCCAGTCGTCCTCCAGATCGTCGAGGAGGTGCTTGCGGACGAAGTTCTTCGGGTTGAGGTCGGCGGGGTCGAAGTTCTGGAACTCCGGCCCGAGGCCCGCCCGCAGGTCGTCGCGCGCGTTGTTGGCCATGCGCCGCAGGTTGCGCAGCGTCTTGCCCGCCTGCGAGGCGGCCTGCGGCAACTTGTCAGGACCGAAGACCAGGAGCGCGATGACGATCAGCGCTCCGACCTCCATCCACCCGAGTCCGAACACCGTACGCTCCTACCCGCAGTCCGCAATCCTCTCCACAGACTAAAGGCTCCAGCCCGTGGCTGAACCGTCCCCCATGGGTCATATCACTCAGGACGGGCTGGGAGCCGGCTGATCGTCCGCGACGACGGTGAGGGTGGCGGTGCGTTCCGCTCCGGCGCGCTGGTACTTGATGGTGATCTTGGCGCCCGGCGCCTTGCTGCGGATCAGGGCGATCAGCTCGTTGCCGTCCTGCAGCGCCAGCCCGTCGACCTCCAGGATGACGTCGCCCGCCTTCAGCCCGGCCTTGTCGGCGGGGCCGTTGGCGTCGACCGGCTGGCGGCCCTCGGCGGGCTCGGAGGCGATGCGCACGCCCTGGCCCTTGTAGTCCTTGTCCAGCACGATGCCGATCTTCGGACGCTTGGCCTTGCCCGTGGTGATCAGCTCCTCGGCCACGCGCCGCGTCTGGTTCACCGGGATCGCGAAGCCCAGGCCGATGCTGCCGCTCTGGCTGTTCACCGAACGGCTGAGGGTGGCGATGGCCGAGTTCACCCCGACCACCTCGCCCCTGCCGTTGACCAGCGGGCCGCCGGAGTTGCCCGGGTTGATGGCGGCGTCGGTCTGGATGGCGCTGATGTAGGCGGGCTCCTCGGTGGCCGCGCCCGTCTCGTCGCCGGCGATGACCGGACGGTTGAGCGAGCTGACGATGCCCGTGGTGACCGTGCCGCTGAGGCCGAGCGGCGAGCCGATGGCGATCACCGGGTCGCCCACCACGACCTGGTCGGAGTTGCCGAGGGTGATCTCCGGCGTGCCGAAGGTCTCCTCGGGCTTGACCACGGCCAGGTCGGAGCCGGGGTCGCGGCCGACGATGCGGCCCGCGGTGGTCTTGCGGTTGTTGAACATGATCTTGATCTCGCCGCCCTTGGCGGCCATGGCGACCACGTGGTTGTTGGTCACCACGTAGCCGTTCTTGATCAGGAATCCGGAGCCGGAGGCGCCCTCGGTGTTGGTGCCGTTGCCGACCTCCAGCGAGACCACGCTGGGCAGGACCCGCGCGGCCACGCCGGCCACCGAGTCGGGCGCCCTGTTGGTCGCGCCCGTCGGGGCCGGGCCGAGGCTGTAGGACGGGTCGGTGCCGCTGCTGCCCGACCTGGTCAGCAGGTACGTGCCGAGGCTGCCGAGCACGGAGGCCACCAGCGCGATGGCCACGGCGATCGCGATCAGCGCGCCGGCGTTGAGCCCGCGCCTGGGCAGCGCGCCCGCGCCGGGCCCGCCCTGCGGCGGCGGCGCCCACCCCGGGCCCATGCCCAGGGCCTGCCGCGGCGGCGGCGGGTGGTTGCCGCCGTACGCGCCCATGAAGGGCGGCGGCTGCATCGGCCGCGGCCCGGTGTCCGCCGGCCCGAAGGACGGGGTCTCGTACGCCCGCGTGCCGCCAGGGCTCTCGAAGGGGCTCTCGAACCCCCGCGGCCCGGCGGGGCTCTCGAACGACGGACCCTCGTACGCCCGCGTGCCCCCGTCGTGCGGCGGCACGCCGCCGGAACGGCCCGGCGGCTCGTACGGCGACGCCTGGCTCTCGGAACGGCCCGACGGGTCGTACGGCGACACGCCCGGACTGTCGGAGCGGCCCGACGGGTCGCCCCAGGACGCGCCGAACGAGGCGGGCGGGTCGGACCGGCGGTCCGCCTGCTCGCCCTGCTCGTCGGCGGGCAGGAACTCCGGCCGCCCCTGTGGCTCGGGGAAGTCCGACGTCGTGCGTCCTTCGCCCGGGCGCGTCTCGTCGGTCATCTACGTCTCACCACTCCTTGCTCGGCCACCGCAATCTTTGCTCTGGCGGCATACGAGGGTCATAAAAGGCTTTGTTTGCGACAAATCCCGAACCCAGATCGTATGCCCCTGGCATCGTCGACTACGCCACCCGAGTATCCCAGGCGAGCCCCCGGTTCAAGGCGTGGCGGTGGGCGGCGCGCTGGTGGCCGGTGAGTGCTGCACCCGCCAGAGCTCGACCGGCGGCGGCGAGGTCTGGGGTCCTGTGCCCGAGACCGCGAAGAAGGTGCCGAGTGCGACGGCGGCGGACACCACGCCCACCGCGACGTACGCGCCGCGCCGCCTACCGCCCCGCCCAGGGCCCGAGGCCCCAGCGGTGGCGTCCCTGCGCGGGCGGTTGTCCAGGGGCGCGATGCTGTGGGGCCCAGGGATGGGCACCCCCCCGAACGTACGGGTAGGGAAAGGGCGCTCCCTCGGCGGCAGCGGCCCACCCGGCTCCGCCATGCGCAGCAGCGACATGGTCAGATCGGCCGGCATCGCCGGGCCGTCGAGCGAGCGCAGGCGCGACTTCAGCGCCCGCATCGACTCGACCTCCCGCCGGCAGTCAGCACAGAAGGTCAGGTGGGCGAGCGCGCGATCGCGCTCGGTGTGGTTCAGCTCTCCGTCGACGAGCGCCGAAACGCGTTCTCCTAGATGAGCCATATCAGACTTCCTCCCCACTGATCACGGTCGGGGGGAGTTGGGTAGTACGGGGGGCTCGATGGTCGAGCGCCTCCCGCAACTGCGCCCGGCCACGGTGAATACGGCTTCGGACCGTACCCAGCTTGACGCCGAGCGTGGCCGCGATCTCCTCGTAGGACAGGCCCTCGATGTCACACAGCACGATCGCGGCCCGGAACTCCGGGGCGAGCGCGTCGAGGGCGGCTTGGATATCGGGCTCCAGGTGGGCGTCGTCGAACGCCTGCGCCGGCGACGGCTCACGGCCGCGCAGCCGCTCGGCGGCGTCGTCGGCCAGCCCCTCGAACCGGATGCGCTGCTTGCGCCGCGCCATGTCGAGGAACAGGTTCGTCGTGATCCGGTGCAGCCAGCCCTCGAACGTGCCGGGGGTGTAGCTCGACAGCGACCTGAAGACCCTGACGAAGACCTCCTGCGTGAGGTCCTCGGCATCGTGGACATTGCCGGTAAGCCGGTACGCCAGCCGGTACACGCGTGCGGAATGAGTCCGCACCACTTCCTCCCACGTGGGAGGCGTCCAATCAGACGACACGGGAGTATCCGCCTGGTGGTCGCTTTCGTCCACCAGCACTCCTCTCTCTGGGACCACCGCTACCGTCATAGTGCCTGGTTTCGTCCCTTCGTGCGCACTGCCTGCCTTCCGGACCGGCAAAGCCCGTTTAAACCTGCAACGCCTTCGGACCGTCCTGAGTTCCCGTCCAGGCGTGACTCCCCTAGGCTGCGATCGGTGACCAATCGCACGAAAGTGGGGGGAGGAGGCCGATGACCAGTCCGGTGGAGGCCACTCTGGCCTATGCGGAGCAGTTCCATCACGAGGATGAGATCCTGCACGCGGCGCGTCAGCGCGGGCTGGAGATGGGTGCGGTGCCCATCCTTCCCGGGGGCGGGGCCGCGCTCTGCTTCCTCGCCACCGTCGTCAACGCCAAGTCGGTCGTCGAGATCGGCACCGGCTGCGGCGTCTCGGGCCTGTGGCTGCTGCGCGGCATGCGCGGCGACGGCACGCTGACCAGCGTCGACGTCGAGCCCGAGCACCAGCGGCTGGCCCGGCAGGCGTTCGCGGAGGCGGGCTTCTCCGGCGGGCGGGTGCGGCTGATCTCGGGCCGGGCGCTCGACGTGCTGCCCCGGCTCTCCGACGGCGGCTACGACATGGTCTTCGCCGACGGCGCCAAGCAGGAGTACGTCGACTACCTGGCCGAGGCGGTGCGCCTGCTGCGCGTCGGCGGCGTGGTGGCCTTCGACAACGCGCTGTGGCACGACCGGGTGGCCGACCCCACGCAGCGCGACCCCGACACGGTCTCGCTGCGCGAGCTGGGCAAGCTGGTGCAGGGCGACGACCGGCTGCGGTCGGTGCTCATGCCCCTGGGCGACGGCCTGCTGGCCGCCGTGAAGATCGCCGACTAGCCCGTCGACTCCGGGCCGGCCCGGGTCTCAGCCCCGGGTCAGCCACTCCAGCAGCACGCGCACGCCGAACCCGGTCGCGCCCTTGGTCAGGGTGCCCTCGTCGACCGTGCTGCGGCCGACCCCGGCGATGTCGAGGTGCGCCCACGGGCGCTTGCCCGCGAACTCCCGCAGGAACAGCGCCGCCGTGATGGACCCGGCGCCGTAGCGGGAACCGCTCTCGACGTTGGCCAGGTCGGCGATCGACGACTCCAGGGCCGGGGCGTAGTCGTCGATCAGCGGCATGCGCCAGAGCCGGTCGTCGCTGGCCTGGCCGGCGGCCAGGAGCTGGGCGGCCAGGTCTTCGTCGGAGGCGTAGACGGCGCCGACGTTCCGGCCGAGCGCCACGGAGATGGCCCCGGTGAGGGTGGCGATGTCCACGACCGCGTCGGGGTCGAGCTCGGCGTCGGCGTAGGCCAGCGCGTCGGCCAGCACCAGCCGGCCCTCGGCGTCGGTGTTCAGCACCTCGACCGTGCGGCCGCCGTAGTGCCTGATGACGTCGCTGGGACGCTGGGCGGTGCCGGACGGCATGTTCTCGGCGGCGGCGATCAGGCCCGTCACGCGTACGGGGGCGCCGAGCCGGGCCAGCGCGGCCAGCACGGCGATCACCACCGCGCCGCCCGCCATGTCGGTCTTCTGGGTCTTCATGTTCTCGGTCGGCTTGAGCGACAGGCCGCCCGAGTCGAACGTGATGCCCTTGCCCACCAGCACGACGTGCCGCTCGGCCGGCTGCTCGGGGACGTAGGAGAGCTGGATCAGCCGGGGCGGCCGGACCGAGCCGCGCCCGACGGCCAGGATGCCGCCGAACCCCTCGGCCTGGAGCTGCTCCTCGTCCCACACCCGCACCGGCAGGCCCTGCTCGGCGGCGCGCTCGGCCAGCCAGGCGGGATGCTTGACCGAGGACGGCATGTTGGCCAGGTCGCGGGCCAGCGCGACGGCCTCCGCCACGACCTCGGCCCGGCGCACCGGCTCGGCGTCGGCGCCGGCCAGCTCGAGCGCCCGCACGCCCTTGCGGCCCTCTTTGCCGATCTTGAAGGTGTATCCGGCCAGCAGCGCGGCCTCGGCGAACGCGGCGACGTCGCCCTCCGGCGGCACCACGGTCAGCGTGTCGCGGCCCTTGACCTTGCGCGCCAGCGCCGCGCCGGCCCTGCGCAACGCCCGCGGCGAGCCGTCGCCCACGCCGTACAGGAGCACGCGCCCGACCCCGCCCGCCCGCGCCACCGGGACCTCGACGATCTCGCCCGCCTCGCCCTTGGCCTCGTAGTGGGCCAGCAGGTCGGCGACCGGAAGGTGCAGTTCGACGTACGGCTCGACAGCGGGACGCAGGTCGGAGGCGTAGGGCAGGGCCAGCAGCTCGGCGCCCGCGGGCACCTCGGCGACCGCGGAGACGGTGGTCTCGATGGGCACGGAACCCTCCAAACGTCAGCGACCCTGGCGCCGGACTTACGCCAGGGTCGGAGGATCAGGTTGTCTCGGGAGCGCTCAGCCGACGACGTTCTTCAACGCCTCGCCGAGCGCCTTTGCCTCGTCGGCGGAGATCTCCACGACGAGCCGGCCGCCACCTTCGAGAGGGACCCGCATGACTATGCCGCGCCCTTCCTTGGTGACCTCGAGCGGACCATCGCCGGTCCGCGGCTTCATCGCCGCCATGCGTGCATCCCTTCCTGCCTTGGGCTCCCGCGGCCCGCGATTTCCGACCGCCCGAGGGGGTGGTCGGCGCATTCACGTCTTCTGTGATGTCCTATTCTCCCGCATCGAGAGCCCTCATGGGTAACGATCTCCTCCCAGAATGCGTTGTCGAGCCAGGCGATGGCGTCCAAACTGGACTTCGTGCACGCTCGCGCCGCTCTCTTCGACCTGTACGGAGACCACCTGCGTGCGCGCGGTGGGCAGGCGACCGTGGCCGCGCTCGTACGGCTCATGAACCCCCTGGAAATCGCCGCTCCGGCCGTCCGCACGGCGGTCTCGCGGATGGTCCGGCAGGGCTGGTTGCGCCCGGTGCGGCTGCCTCAGGGAGCCGGCTACGGGCTCACGCCGAAGTGTGTCAGGCGCCTTGATGAGGCAGCGCTGAGAATTTACCGATCAGGGACACTCGCCTGGCACGGCCGCTGGCACGTGATCGTCATCGAGCCGGTCAGGGAGCGCCAGCGCCGGGAGCGGATCAGAGCCGACCTGACCTTCCTCGGCTACGCCTGCCTGTCGGAGACCACGTGGATCGGGCCGCGCTCCTCCATCGAGCTGGACAACCTGCTGGACGGCGAGGGCGTGCGGGCCGACCGGTTCGACGCGGCGCTGGAGGGCGACCCGCGCGAGCTGGTGGCGCGGGCCTGGGATCTGGCGGCCATCAGCGAGGCGTACGAGCACTGGCACGCCGAAGCTGTCACGCTGATCAGCACCCTGCCCGAGGACGCCCCGCCCGACCAGGTGTTCGCCACCAGGAGCAGACTGGTGCACGGTTGGCGCAACTTCCTGTTCCGCGACCCCGGGCTGCCGGCCGAGCTGCTGCCCGCGGGCTGGCCGGGCGAGAAGGCCCGCACGTTCTTCGAGCAGGAGGCCACCAGGCTGCTGCCCGCAGCCGCCGCGTTCGTCGACAGGGAGCTCATGTGATCCGTTACGACATGTCCGACGCCGTCGCCACCGTCACCCTCGACCGGCCGGAGTCGATGAACTCGCTCACGGCCGAGGTCAAGGCCGCGCTGCTGGCGGCGGTCGGCAGGGCGGCGGCCGACCCCGAGGTCAGGGCGGTGCTGCTCACCGGCTCCGGCCGGGCCTTCTGCGCGGGCCAGGACCTGCGCGAACACGCCGCCAACCTGGCCGCGGGCCGCGGGCTGGCCGACACCGTGCGCGAGCACTACAACCCGATCGTGGAGCTGATCGCGACCATGCCCAAGCCGGTCGTGGCGGCGGTCAACGGCGTCGCCGCGGGCGCGGGCGCGGCCCTCGCCTTCGCCTGCGACCTGCGCGTCGCCTCCGACAAGGCCAAGTTCGCGCTGGCGTTCGCGGGCATCGGGCTGGCCCCCGACTCCGGCGCGTCCTGGACGTTGCAGCGCCTGGTCGGCCGGGGCCGCGCGACCGAGCTGCTGCTGCTCGGCGAGCCGCTCGACGCGGCCGCCGCGCTCGACCTGGGGCTGGTCACGCGCGTGGTGCCCGCCGACGACCTGCCGAAGACCGCTCACGAGCTGGCCGTACGCCTGGCCGCCGGCCCGACCACGGCCTACGCCGCCACCAAGCGCGCGCTGGCCCACTCCGCCACGCACTCGCTGGCCGACTCGCTCGCGCTGGAGGCCGACCTGCAGGACGCGTGCGTGGCCACCGAGGACCACCAGGACGCCACCCGCGCCTTCCTGGCCAAGGAACGACCGGTGTTCAGGGGCCGCTGAACCGGCCGGTGCTCAGGGGCCCTCAGCGGGCCAGGCAGCCCTCGATGTGGTCGTTGACCAGCCCGATCGCCTGCATCAGCGCGTACGCGGTGGTCGGGCCGACGAACCTGAAGCCGTGCTTGCGCAGCTCCTTGGCCAGGGCCTTGGAGCCAGGGGTGATCGCGGGCACGTCGGCCATCGTCCGGGGCACCGGCGCGTCGGGGTCGGCGAACCGCCACACCAGCTCCGACAGGCCCTCGGGCAGGTCGAGCGCGGCCCTGGCGTTGCCGATCACGGCCTCGATCTTGGCCCGGTTGCGGACGATCCCGGCGTCGCCGAGCAGCCGTTCGACGTCGCGCTCAGTGTAGGCGGCCACCTTGACGGTCGAGAAGCCGTCGAAGGCGGCGCGGAAGTTCTCCCGCTTGCGCAGGATCGTCAGCCACGACAGGCCCGACTGGAACGCCTCCAGCGCCACGCGTTCGAAGACCTCGTCGTCGCCCTTGACCGGGCGGCCCCACTCCTCGTCGTGGTAGGTGATGTACAGCGGGTCGCCCATGCCCGGCCAGGTGCACCGGATGAGTTCGGTCACGGGCGCTCGTCCTTGTCCTCGTCCTTGTCCTGTTTGCCCAGGGACGCGCGCACGGAGTCGTCGTCCTGCTCGGGCTCGTCCTGCTCGGGCTCGTCCTGCTCGGGCTCGTCGGGCTTGGGCTCGTCCTGCTCCGGGAGGCGCCAGTCCGGCTCCTCCGCCGGGTCGCGCAGCTCCGGCTCGCCCGCCCACTCCACCGTCGCGCCGCTCGACGTGACCGGGTCGCCGGACTCCGGCAGCTCCCTGGGCGCGGCGGGCGCCTCGGGCTCGTGGTCGGTGCGCAGCCCGGCCCCGGGCGCGGCGTAGATCTCCTGGCGCGCGTGCAGCCGGCTGGACAGCAGCTCCGACACCCGCTGCTCCAGGACGGCGATCCTGGTGTCGCGGGCGCTGATGGCCTGGGCGGCCCGGCGCAGGGTCTCGTCGACGCTCTGCGTGTGGTAGCCGACCAGGTTGACCGGCAGTTGCAGCGCCATGAAGTCGACCGCCGTGAGCTGTCCGGCCTCGGGCAGGTCGAGCGGCGGGACGTCCGGCGGGAACTCGGTCAGCTCCCCGCCTCTGCCGAGGGAGACCAGGACCACGCAGGCCAGGATGGCGATCGCGGCGATGGCGAGTATGACCAGCACATTGGCATCGTACTCATATGGACGAGCACGTTCAGCGATCTACCACAAGTGCGGGCAATCGGGGCAGCCTGCTCAGCCGGTGGCCTCACCCAGCTCGGCGACGCTCGGACGGACCGGCTGCGGACGCGCTTCGAGATGGGCGAACGCCTCCTCGACCGTGGTGGTCCAGGAGATCGCGTCGAAGACGTCGGCCCGGGTGAAGCCCTCGGCGTGCATGCCGGAGACGAGCTGCCGCAGCGGCTCGTACAGGCCCCAGGGGTCGAGGATCACCAGCGGGCGGTCGTGGATGCCGAGCACCCGCGCCGTCCAGATCTCGAACAGCTCCTCCAGGGTGCCGATGCCGCCGGGCAGCACGAGGAAGGCGTCGGAGCGGGCGTCCATGACGGCCTTGCGCTCGCGCATGCCGCCGGTGACGATCAGCTCGTCGGACTCGGTGTCGGCCACCTCGATGTCCACCAGCACCTGCGGGATCACGCCGACCGTGAACCCGCCCGCGGCACGGGCGCCGGAGGTGACCGCGCCCATGCACGAGACCGTGGCGCCGCCGCTCACCAGGGTGTGACCACGCCTGGCGAGCTCGGCGCCCACCTCGTGGGCCAGGTCGACGTACTTCCTGTCGATGCGGAGGCTGGAGGCGCAGAAGACGCAGATGTTCACGGGCCGACAGCCTATTGGGGCTCCGCGGTCTGGGCGGCGGCGGCCTCCAGCTCCTCCTCCCGATGGCGGGAGCGGGCCCGGTCGGAGTCGGCGATGATCCGCACGGCCTCGTCGGGGTCGTCGGTGACGGAGATCAGGTCGAGGTCCTGGGCGGCGATCTTGCCGGTGCCGAGCAGCGTGTTCTTGATCCAGTCGAGCAGGCCGCCCCAGAACTCCGAGCCCATCAGCACGACCGGGAACGAGGTGACCTTGTGGGTCTGGACCAGCGTCAGCGCCTCGAAGAGCTCGTCGAGCGTGCCGAAGCCGCCGGGAAGGGCGATGAAGCCGCGCGAGTACTTGACGAACATCGTCTTGCGCACAAAGAAGTAGCGGAACTCGATGCCGAGGTCGACGTAGTCGTTCATGCGCTGCTCGAAGGGCAGCTCGATGCCGAGCCCGACCGACACCGCGCCCTCGACCTCGGAGGCGCCCCGGTTGGCCGCCTCCATGACGCCGGGGCCGCCGCCGGTGATCACCGCGTAGCCGGACTCGGCCAGCGCCCGGCCGAGCCGCCGGCCCATCTGGTATTCGGGGGTGCCCTCGGGGGTGCGGGCCGAGCCGAAGACCGTGATCGCCGCGGGCAGCTCGGCGAGCTGGCCGAACCCCTCCACGAACTCGGCCTGGATGCGCAGCACCCGCCACGGGTCCATGTGCACCCAGTCGGACGGACCCTGCCGGTCGAGCAGCCGCTGGTCGTGGGTGGAGCTGGGGACGAGACTCCCGCGCACGACCGCCTGCCCCTGACGGCGTTCGGCTCGTTGCTTCTGTTCCATGGTGGTCACGCTAGTCCTCTCCGTACCGGCCCGCGGCGCCGTTCCCGACCGGGGCCGCGCTCGCCGAAGCGGGCACTTCGAGGATGAATGCCCAGGTCGAAGGCCAGATGAAGGCGCCGAAAAAATCTTGGGAAAAGCAGGGAACCGAATTTCGACCCCCCTGCGTCTAACTGCCGAGGGTGCTGCTCGGGACTGAAAGTGGCTTTCCCCGCCAAATGGCCGGCGAGGAAAGCCACTTTCATTTTGTCAGCCAGTTGAGCAGGGCCTGCTCGCTCTCCGTGATTTTCGGCAGCGACACGTACTCGCCCTGCTGGTGCGCCAGGTTGGGGTCGCCGGGGCCGTAGTTCACGGCCGGGACGCCGAGCGCGGAGAAGCGGGAGACGTCCGTCCAGCCCAGCTTGGCGCGCGGGGTGCCGCCGACCGCGGCGGCGAAGGCGGCGGCCACCGGATGCGTCAGGCCGGGCCGCGCCCCGGGCGCCGCGTCGAGGAAGCTCACCTCGTAGCCCTCGAACACCTCGCGCACGTGCTGCTCGGCCTGCTCGACCGTCAGGTCGGGGGCGAAGCGGTAGTTGACGGTGACCACGCACTCGTCGGGGATGACGTTGCCGGCCACGCCGCCGCTCACCGCGACCGCGTTGAGCCCCTCGTGGTACTCCAGGCCGTCGACCACCGGCAGCCGCGCCTCGTAGGCGTTGAGCCTGGCCAGCACCGGCTCGATGCCGTGGACGGCGTTGACCCCGAACCACGATCTCGCGCTGTGGGCCCGCTTGCCGGTCACGGTGACGTCGGCGCGCAGGGTGCCCTGGCAGCCGCCCTCGATCACGCCGTCGGTCGGCTCCATCAGCACCGCGAAGTCGGCCGCCAGCCACTCGGGGTGGTCCCTGGCGACCCTGGTCAGGCCGTTGCGCTCGGCCTCGATCTCCTCGCAGTCGTAGAAGACGTACGTCACGTCGCGGTTGGGGGCCGGGACGGTGGCCGCCAGCCTCAGCGCGACCGCCACGCCCGCCTTCATGTCGGAGGTGCCGCAGCCGTAGAGCAGGTCGCCCTCCACCCGGCTGGGCAGGTTGGCCGCGACCGGCACCGTGTCGAGGTGGCCCGCGATCAGCACCCGCTCGGCCCGGCCGAGGTCGGTGCGGGCCACGATCGTCTCGCCGGAGCGGTCGACCTTCAGGTGCGGCAGCGCGGACAGCGCCTGCTCGACCGCGTCGGCCAGGCGCTTCTCGTCGCCGCTCACCGACTCGATGTCCACGATCGCGGCGGTCAGCGCGCGTACGTCCTGTGTCAGGTCCAGCATCAGGTGTTCACTCCATGTTCGCGCAGCACCTCGTTGAGTGCCGCCTTGTCGTGCCGCTGCTCCGGCTCCAGACGTTTGATCACCAGCACGCACGGCAGCCCGAACGTGCCGCCGGGGAACTCCTTCTGCCGCGTGCCGCCGACCGCCACGCACCAGTCGGGCACCCTGCCCCTGGCCAGCTCCTCGCCCGTCTGGACGTCGATCACGGGGATCGTGCCGGACAGGATCGTGCCCGCCCCGATCACCGCGCCCCGGCCGACCCGCGCGCCCTCGACGATCATCGAGCGGCTGCCGATGAACGCGTCGTCCTCCACGACGACCGGCACCGCGCCCGGCGGCTCCAGGACGCCGCCGATGCCCACTCCGCCGGACAGGTGCACGTTCTTCCCGATCTGGGCGCATGAGCCCACCGTGGCCCACGTGTCGACCATGGTGCCCGAGTCCACGTACGCGCCGATGTTCGTGAACGACGGCATCAGCACCACCCCCGGCGCCAGGTACGAACCCCAGCGCGCGATGGCGCCCGGCACCACCCGCACCCCTTCGAAGGAGGTCTTGAGCGGCACCCTGTCGTGGTGCTGGAAGTCGCCCACCTGGGAACGTGCCATGCCCAGCAGCCGGAAGGCGAGCAGGATCGCGCGCTTGGCCCGCTCGTCCACCACGACCTCGCCGCCGACCAGGCGGGCGACCCTCGCCTCGCCCTTGTCCAGCAGGTCGACGGCGCCGACCACCTGGATGCGCGCCTCCACGTCGGCCGGGGACAGCTCCGCGCGTCGTTCCCACAGCTCGTCCACCACCGGGGACATCACGTGACTCATGGCCACGGAGCTTATCCGGCCGGGTAGGTTCTTCAGGGTGCGCCTGCGCTTCTCCCGTGGAGTCATCACCATCGCGATCATCGTCGTGGTGCTCGCCGTCGGCGTCTCCGTGGGGCTCTATCTCCTGCTCAAGCGGGCGACGCCGCTGGTCCTGCCGGAGGCCTACTGCATGGTGCGCACCCCCGAGGGCGTGCTGACCCTCGATCCGGAGCAGGCGCAGGTCTCCGCGACCATCGCCGCGGTCGCGGCCCGCCGCCGCCTGCCCGAGCGGGCCGTCGTCATCGCGTACGGCACCGCGTTGCAGGAGTCGAAGCTGCGCAACCTGTCCTGGGGCGACCGCGACTCGGTGGGCGTGTTCCAGCAGCGCGAGTCGCAGGGCTGGGGGCGCAAGAAGCAGCTGATGGACCCGGTCTACGCCAGCAACAAGTTCTTCGCCGCCCTGGTGAAGGTCAAGAACTACCGCAAGCTGCCGCTGGCCGAGGCGGCCCAGGAGGTGCAGCGGTCGGCGGGCGGCTACGCGTACGCGCAGCACGAGCAGGACGCCAAGATCCTGGCCGCCGCCTTCACCGGCCGGGTGCCCAAGTCCGTCCACTGCTGGTACCCGCCGCCCAAGCAGACGCCCGCGCCGCAGGCCAGGACCGCCGAGGCGCGCAAGCAGCTGGCCAGGGCGCTCGGCGACCCGGCGATCACGACGAAGAAGCGGGGCTGGCTGGTGGCGTCCTGGTGGGTGGCGTACGCGGAGAAGTACCAGCTGCGGCGCGTCGGCTACAGCGGCGCCACCTGGGTCAACGACGTGGACGCCGACGGCTGGAAGAAGGGCGGCCAGGCCGGCGACGGCGAGGTCGAGCTGTCCTGACCCCGGCGCGGCTCCGGCGCGGCTCCGGCGCGGCGCCGGCGCGGACGTCAGGTGGCGCGGGTGACGATGGTGATCGAGCCGGGCGGCAGCGGCTGGGCGTAGCTGGCGCTCCAGGCGTGGCCCTGGATGCGGTCGAAGGAGAGCAGGCGGCCGTCGGAGGCGTGGTAGTCGGCGAAGTCGAGCAGGCCGCGTTCGGGGTTGCCGGTCTCGCCCTCGCTCCTGAAGGCCGCGGTGCCGCGCTGGATCGGGAAGAACTCCACGCCTTCCATGATCAGCATGCTCTTGGCCGGGACCATGCCCTGCGTCGGCACCTCGGTCCAGAGCAGCACCTCGAGATGGGACGCCTCGCCCGCGGCCTTGCCCTCGCGCACCTCGACCGACAGCCACAGGCGGCGGCGGGCGACGTCACGCAGCAGGTACTCGATCCACTGCCGGCCCTGCCAGGAGACGTGCATCGCGCCGAGCACCCGGTAGGGCGAGCCGTGCACCTCGATCCGGTCGGCGACCTGGATCGTGCGAGGGTCGGCGTAGTCGGTGCCGGCGTGCCCGGGGGTCTCGACCGGCGCCGGCAGCGGGGTCTCGACCGGAGCGACCTCGGCCGGTGACGGCGGCGCGCTCGACCGGCCCCTCCTGTCCTGCCGCATGGTGGCCAGGAACGCCCCCAGCAACAACAGGACGGTGGCGATGCTCAGCCCGAGTACGACCATGGAGGTCATGCTCATCCGTCAGCTCGCTCCACTCGCGGTCTGTCTCGGCAGACGCCTTTTTCAATTTGTCCGTGCGCTACGACGGGCGATCCTACTGGAGGCGGCGCACGGCCGCACTGATGCGTTCGTCGGTGGCGGTCATCGCGACGCGGATGTGCCGTCCACCAGCCGATCCGTAGAAGTCTCCCGGCGCGACCAAAATCCCGATTTCGGAAAGCTTACTCACTTGATCCCACGCGTTCTGCCCGTTCGACGCCCATAGGTACAGACCGGCGGTCGAATGGTCGATCGTCCAGCCCGCCCGCTCCAGCGCGGGACGCAGCACGGCGCGCCGCGCGGAGTACAGCTCGCGCTGGCGTTCGGCGTGCGCGTCGTCGCCGAGCGCGACCGTCATCGCGTCCTGGACCGGCTTCGGCATGAGCATGCCGGCGTGCTTGCGCGTCTCCAGCAGCCGCTTGACCAGGACGGGATCGCCCGTCACGAACCCGGCCCGGTAGCCGGCCAGGTTGGAGCGCTTGGAGAGCGAGTGGACGGCGAGCAGCCCCTCGTGGGAGCCCCCGCAGACGTCGGGATGGAGGACGGAGACCGGCTGCTCTTCCCAGCCGAGCTCGATGTAGCACTCGTCGGAGGCCACGACCGTGCCGCGCTCGCGCGCCCAGGAGACCACCTTGCGCAGGTGCTCGGCGGGCAGCACGCGCCCGGTCGGGTTGCCCGGGGAGTTGATCCAGAGCAGGTCGACGTGCTCGGGGCCGACCGACAGCGTGCTGTCGGAGGCGGTGGCGGTCGCGCCGGCGAGCCGGGCGCCCACGTCGTAGGTGGGGTAGGCCAGCTCGGGGAAGACCACCCGCCGGGCGCCGAGGTAGGTGGGCAGCCAGGCGACGAACTCCTTGGAGCCGATCAGCGGCAGGACGTCCTGCTGGTCGACGGTGACGCCGTGGCGGCGCCGCAGCCAGCCGGCGGCGGCCTCGCGCAGCGCCTTCGTGCCGTGGGTCAGCGGGTAGCCGGGGCTGTCCGCCGAGTCGCGCAGCGCCTGCTGGACGGCCTCGGGCACCGGGTCGACGGGCGTGCCGACCGAGAGGTCGACGATGCCGTCGGGATGCGCCAGGGCACGTTCCTTGTACGGTTCGAGCCGGTCCCAGGGGAAGTCGGGCAGCTTGTTCACGGTTCTCCAGGGTCGTTCGGGGCCGTACACGCCTGCCGCGGACACGGGCGCGCGGGGCCCGCCCGACGTGGACGGCCCCGGCGCACGCGACTCGCTAGTGGTCCTCGCCCTGCGGCGGCAGCGCGGCCACCACCGGGTGGTCCTTCTCGATCTTGCCGACCTTCGAGGCGCCTCCGGGCGAGCCCAGGTCCTCGAAGAAGTCCACGTTCGCCTTGTAGAAGTCCTTCCACTGCTCGGGAAGGTCGTCCTCGTAGAAGATGGCCTCGACGGGGCACACTGGCTCGCACGCGCCGCAGTCAACGCACTCGTCGGGGTGGATGTAAAGCATGCGCTCGCCCTCGTAGATGCAATCGACGGGGCACTCCTCGATGCACGCCTTGTCCAGGACGTCCACGCAAGGCTGCGCGATGACGTAGGTCACCTCGAGCTCCTTTTTCTCCGCACCATGGCATGACTCTGACCGCGGTTTGCTACGCCCTAGTATTGCCGTGCTTGCCAGCTGGCCGAAACGGAGGGTGGCAAACTCATGGCCGCACGCCTCGTCGTCGCGATCACAACTCAGGACATAGGCGCACGGATCACCACGCGAAGACGCGTCCCAGAAGGCTTCCGGGACGCCGTCGGCGTGCTCGAATCCTGGACGGACGGCGTGTTGCGCGTTCGCAAGCGGGACGGCACATTGGTGGAGATCGACGAGGAATCGCTGGTCGCGGCCAAGGTCGTTCCGGTCGCGCCTCCTCGACCTCGGGCGAAGTAACGGTAAGTATTCGTTGTGTGACCGTACGTATCTGCGCCGCCGTAGCAGCCGTTCTCGCCAGCGCCGGATGCGGCGCGTCAACATCCCAGACCGCGTCCGAGGGGTCGAAGGACCTTCCGGTGCTCAACGTCCGGGCCGCCTCGCTGAAGCAGGGCTTCGGCACGATGGCGCGCCTGGCCGAGGCCGCCAAGCGCGAGGGCCAGCTGACCGTGATCGGCCTGCCGCACGACTGGGTGAACTACGGCGAGATCATCGACACCTTCGCCGACAAGTACGACATCAAGGTCAACGAGCTGGAACCGGGCGCCAGCAGCAAGCGCGAGCTCGACGCCACCGCCCAGCTCAAGCCGGACGTGTTCGATCTCACTCTGGACATGGCCGTCTACGGGGCCGACAAGTTCGCGCCGTACAAGGTGACGGGCTGGCAGGACCTGCCCGACTACGTCAAGGACCCCAAGGGGGCCTGGTACGGCGCGTACGGCGGCTACATGTCGATCGGCTACGACCCGCGCGAGGTCAAGGCCCCGGCCTCCTTCGCCGACCTGCTCAAGCCCGGCTACCGCGTCGCCCTCGACGGCGACCCGCTGCGCTCGGCGGCGGCGTTCGGCGGCGTGATGGCCGCGTCCATGAAGGCCGGCGCCAAACCGGACGCCAGGCAGGGGGTGGAGCTGTTCGCCAAGCTCAAGCAGGCCGGGCAGCTCGTCGAGCCGGCCAAGGCGAACGTGATCATCGACTGGGACCACCTCAACGCGACCCGCAGCGCCGACCACGCCGACTCCTGGGAGGTGACGATCCCGCGCGACGCGCCGTTCGGCGCGTACCACGTCCAGGCGATCAGCAAGACCGCCCCGCATCCGGCCGCCGCCCGGCTGTGGCAGGAGTTCCTGTTCTCCGACGAGGGCCAGAACCTGCTGCAGAAGGGCTACGCCCGTCCGGCGCGCGGCGAGGCCATGCTCATGAAGGGCAAGCTCGACGCCGAGCAGGCCGCCCGGCTGCCCAAGGCCGCCGGCCCGCCCGTGCTCATGACGATCCCGCAGACGGACGCGGCGAAGGCGTACCTCAGGCGGGAATGGAGCAAGAGCGTGGGATGAGTCCGTTGTGACTTGATATGTCGTAGAGACGATCAGGCTCTAAAGTGAACGGACAGCACGGCCACGGGGGCCCGATGTCTGACGAATGTGAGCTGATCGTCTTGCGATACGACGCACCGAGCTTGGAGCGGTGGAACAGTCGCGCCTACGACAGCAGTTTCGGGTACGTCTCCACCCAGGGCGCGCCGCTGGTCGACCTCCTCGACCCGCAGCCCGGGGAGCGCGTGCTCGACCTCGGGTGCGGCACCGGGGTGCTGACCGCGCAGATCGCCTTCAGGGGCGCGGACGTCCTGGGCATCGACGGTTCCGCCGCGATGATCGAGAAGGCGCTGGCCCAGTACCCGGGGATCGACTTCATCATCGGCGACGGCCACGACTTCACCGTGGTGGACCCGTACGACGCCGTCTTCTCCAACGCGGCGCTCCACTGGATGAGCCGCGACCCCGCCGCCGTGATCGCCAGCGTCCGCGAGGCGCTGAAGCCGGGCGGCCGGTTCGTCGCGGAGATGGGCGGCGCGGGCAACTGCGCCGAGCTGACCGCCGCGATGCTGACCGCCTGGCGCGAGTACGGCCTGCGCGAGCCCGATCTGCCGTGGTACTTCCCCACGCCCGCCGAGTACGCGCGCCGGCTGGAGCAGGAGGGCTTCGTGGTCCGGCTGCTGGAGTACTTCGACCGGCCGACGCCGCTGGACGAGTGCCCCGGCGGGGCCGCCGACTGGGTGCGCATGTTCGCCTCGTCCGTGCTCGAAGGACTGCCGCCGGAGATCGTGGAACCCCTGCTCGGACGGGTCAACGAGCTGGCCGCGCCCGCCCTGCGCAGGGAGACGGGCTGGATGGCCGACTACGTGCGTCTACGCTTTGCCGCTGTTCGGCGCTGATGCGTAGTGCATGATGCGTAGGGCTGTTTTGCCGGACTATGGTCTGTTCCGTGGGCGGCGAGATGTTGGCTGCGCCGCTGCGGCGGCGTGAGGGGCTGGTGAACGGAACGGGATGAACTTCTGCCTGAGCGACCTCGTGCCACCGTTGAGGTGGAGCGACGCGTCGACGATCACGCTACTGACCGGGCAGCCGGATCTGCCGGACGCGTGGTGGCGAAGCCTGCCCATGCCGCTGGTGCTCGCAGCCATCGGCCCGGAGTCGCTGGGCGAGCTGCTGACCGAGATCGCGCTGGAGCACTGGCCGGCCGCCGCCGTCGGTGACGTCCTGCCGGCTCTGCACGTCCTGGACCCGGACGAGGCCGACGAACCCGCCGTCGCCATCGCGCTCGACCGCGCCGGGTCGTGGACGGGGCTGCTCTCGCTGACCGGGCGGGAGCTGGTGGACCAGCCGTTCATCCAGGCCCGGCCGGTGCTCAACACGTTGTTCGGGGCGGTGCTCGTCCGGCTGGCGCATTCGTACGCGGGTGGGCGGCAGGTCGAGGCGCACGCACCGGCGGCTCTCGCGGCCTCCGCGGACGCCGTCGTGGCGGCGGAGCTCGCCCCTGAGCCCGCCGCGTTCCCTGCGGGCGCGGCCGCTGTGGAGGCCGTCGAGGAGACGGCCGGCCGTGACGGCGAGCGGGTGCTGGACGCCGACTCCGAGCCGGTCGTCGAGGAGGTGCCGCGGCCCGAGGCCGAGCCCGTGCTCGACGCCGCCGAGGAGCCCGCGCCCGAGCCCGCCGCCGCGGAGGCGTCCGCGCTGGAGGCCGAAGGGGTCGGCGGCGAGCCCTTCTCGCCGGACGACCACGACGAACAGGCTGAACGGCACGGACCCGCCGACGTGCCTGAGGTCCCTGAGGTCGTTGCGGGGCAGGACGAGGATGAGCCGGTCGAGGCCGCACAGCCTGCGGCATCCGCCGATCACGCCGATCACGCCGAGCCCGAGGCGCACGCCGAGCACCCCGAGCACGCCACCGAGCCCGAGCCCGAGGCCGACTTCGAGCACTCTCGGGCCGACGCCGAGCACGCCGAGTACCCCGAGGCCGACGCCGGGTACGCCCAGCCTGAGGCCGGCGCCGCGCACGCCGAGTCCGCCGAGGCGGGCGGCGAGGAGTTGTCCGAGCTGATCGAGGCCGCGTTCGCCGGGCTCGACGACAAGAGCTGGGCCGTGGCACAGAACCGGGTCTTCACCGACGAGCCCTCGGCGGTCGACCAGCTGGCCAAGCTGTTCGCCGTCCCCCCGGCCGACATCTCCGCCACCGAGCAGGAGCTGCGCGTCCGTCTCGACCAGTGGCTGGCCAGCGAGGAGGCCGCGCCGTACCGCGCCCACCTGGACGAGCTGCGCAGGACGCTGGGCCCGGCCGCGCCCAAGGAGCAGCTGATCGGCGCGGCCGACTGGCACGCCAGGGAGATCCGCGCGCTGGAGGTGCCGGCCTGGCAGTTCGTGCTGGCCACGCTGCCGGCGCAGTCCGCGCAGCCGAATCCGCCGGTGGAGTTCCAGCAGCCGCATTCGGCGTTCGCCGCGATGCAGCCGCCGCCTCCCATGCCCCCACCGCCCGTGCCCCCACCGCCCGTGCCGTCACCGCCCACGCCACCGCCTCCCATGCCGCCGCCCCCGGCCGTTCCGGCCGGTCCGCCGCAGTTCCAGGCGTTCACGCCGGTCGCGCCGCCGCCCGCGGAGGGCAACGGCGGGGCGGAGCAGAACAAGCCGTACCAGCCGCTCAAGGACGTCTCCCAGACCAGGCGCTGCTTCCGCCAGCCGGACGGCCGCTGGTGGCTGCGGATCGACGTGACCGCCGAGCAGCTGGCCGGCGGCGAGTGCGCCCTCCCGACGGGCTTCGCGGCCTACCTGGGCCTGTCCCCCGGTGAGAGCCGGGCGGTCAGGAGCGCGGCGGGCGAGCTGACCATGACCTGGCACGGCAGGCCGGTGCTGGAGTCCATCGAGCGCCTGCTCGTGGACGTCGGCGCCAAGGAGGGCGGCCACCTGTTCCTCACGCTGTCGGACGAGGGCGTCCTGCGCGCCCGTCACCTGCCGGTCGCCGCCCAGAACGCCGAGAGCATCACCAAGGCGCTGCGCCTGGTCGGCTACACGGCGCCGGGCGGCACCCGGGACCAGGCGGCCAGGGTGATCGCGACGAGGATCGGGCTCACCGGCCCCGTCGGGCTGCCCGACCTGCTCACCAGGCTCCGCGAACGCGGCGACCGCGACCTGCTCGCCCTCTTGGACTGACCTCCCGTGCCGCGGCTCGCGATCGGCCCTGACTTTCCAGGGGAGCTCGGCGCACTGGCTCAGCCGGTGCGCAGGGACGCCGTGGTCGCGCTGCGCCGGTTCCTGCTGAACGTGTCCGGAGCCCCGCATCCCGAGCGGGTGCGGGGCTGCCGGGACGCCAAGGTCGCCACGCTGCGCCTGGCCGACGGGCATCGCGGCGTGGTGGTCCGGCAGCGCGACGTCTACTGGCTGCTCGCCGTGCGGCCCGACCCGGAGGCGTGGTCGTACGCCCAGCGTCACCGGTACGGCGTCAACCCCGTGATCGGCGTCGTCGAGGAGTGGGACGCCGAGACCCTGGAACGGGTCGAGCCCGCCTTACGCAGGTCGGCCCGGCCCACGCGGCTGTTCGACCAGATCTGCGACGGCGACCTGCTCGCCCTCGGCATCGACGTGCACGCGCTGCCCCTGGTCAGGCTGATCTCCACCGAGGCCGACGTGGCCGCGCTCGAGCCGCTGCTGCCGCCCACCCAGTACGCGCCGCTGGCCGTCCTGGCCAGGGGCGGCACGCTGTCGGAGGCGTGGCGCGAGCTGGACAACTGGCGCGCCCGCGACGAGGAGACGGGCGCGATCGACCCCGACGACCTGCACGCGGCGCTGCTGCGCAGCCCGGACCGCGCGGTGTTCGCCGCCGACAAGGTGGAGCTCGACCGGGTGCTCGGGGCCCCGGACTGGTGCACGTTCCTGCACCCGACGCAGCACCGGCTGGCCACGGCCGGACGGTACGAGCAGCCGGTGCTGGTCGTGGGCGGCGCGGGCACCGGCAAGACGATCATCGCCCTGCACCGGGCGGCCCACCTGGCGGCGCGGGGCAGCGGCCCGGTGCTGCTGGTGACGTTCACGCAGAGCCTGGCCGAGGAGCTGGCCGGTCGGCTGGACGTGCTGATCGCCGACGAGAGCGTGCGCAAGCGCGTCGAGGTGGACAACGCCGAGCGCCTGGCCGTGCGGATCGTCGCCGACGCGGAGGGACGCCGTCCCGCCCTGGTCGGCCCGGGGGCCCGGACGCTGGCCCAGCTGACCGACGAGGCGATCAGGCTGCTGTCGATCACGACCGGCGACCTGCTGGACGACGTGGAGCCGGGCCGCAAGCCGTACCGGCACATCGTGGTGGACGAGGCGCAGGACGTCAGCCCGGCGCAGTGGCGGCTGCTGCGGGCGGCGGCGCCGCACGCGCACGACGACCTGTTCGTGGTGGGCGACCCGCACCAGCGGGTGACCGACACGCGGGTGGCGCTCGGCGCGGTGGGCATCCCGGCCGTCCAGCACGACCTGCGCATCTCCTACCGCCTGCCGCAGGAGATCCTGTCCTACGTGGTCCGGCTGCGCGGCGGCGGCCCGGCGAACGGCCTGGTCAAGGGCGTGGCCGAGCTGTTCGGCTACCGCGCCACGCACAACGGCCGGCGGCCGGTGGTCCGGGCGTACGACACCCCCGAGTCCGAACTGGCCGGGCTGCGGGCCACGGTCGGCGGCTGGCTGGCGGACGGCGTGCCGGAGGGCGAGATCGCCGTCGGCGCGCGCACCCCCACGCTGGCGCGCGCCGCCCGGGAGGCCCTGGACGGGCTGGACGTGCGCGTGGCGACCTTCCAGCACCTGAAGGGGCTGGAGTTCGACCGGGTGGCGCTCGTCGGCGTGGCGGAGGGCGTGGTGCCCGGATCGCTGCCCGAGGAGCCGGCCGCGCGGGCTCGAGCGCTGCAACGCGAGCGGAGCATACTGTTCGTCGCCTGCACACGGGCCCGAACGATGCTCTATATCTCGCATTCCGGAAGGGGGAGCCCATTTCTGTCCCCCTGATCACATAGTCTGAACTGCGGATATCTTCCCTTTGCCGGTTGGACCTCAATGAACCTCAGCCTGAGCGACCTCGCGCCACCCCTGCGCTGGACCTCCCCTGGTCAGATCGCGCCGATCGTGGAGGAGCCCCAGCTGCCCGAGGCCTGGTGGCAGGCGATCCCCCTCGACCGCGCGTGCGCGATCGTCGGGACGCAGACCGTGGCGGGTCACCTGGCCGAACTGGCCGTGGCCTGCTGGGGGCACCTGCTGCTCGGCGACATCCTGCCGCTGCTGCGTTTCTCCGACCCCGCCGAGGCCGAGCGCACGCCGGAGTCGCTGGGCAAGGACGTGGTGCAGAAGCTGTTCACCGGTGTGTTCGAGCGGCTGCTCGAACCCGCGCCCGCCGCCCTGCCCGTCCCGGCCCGGCCCGACAAACCCCTTCCCGAGCTGATCGACGCGGTGTTCGCCGCGCTCGACGACCGGCAGCGCGCCATCGCCCGCGACCGGCTCTACGCGGCGCAGCGCGCCACGCTCGACGAGCTGGCGCAGCGCTTCTCGGTCACCCGCGAGCGGATCAGGCAGATCGAACGGGACCTGCGCGACCACGTGGAGGCCTGGCTGGGCTCGCCGGAGGCGGCGGCGCTGGTGGCGCACGTGACGTGGCTGAGGGGCAGGCTGGGATCGGCCGTCCCGGCCGACGACCTCGCGGCCGCCGTGCCGTGGCACCGCGGCGACCTGCGCACGCTGGGCATTCCCGCGTGGCGGTTCGTCCGCACGCTGCTGACCGGCTACGAGCAGGCCGACGGGTGGCTGGTCTCCGGCGGGGCCGACGAGCTGCGGGAGAAGACGCGGCAGTTGTTCACCGACGGGCCGCGGCCGCTCGGCGAGGCGGTGTCCATGGTGGCCCAGCTCGGCGTCCGCGAGGACGTCGCCGAGCGGTGGATCCTGGCCGTGCCGCAGCTCCGGGTGCTCGGCCGGCACGTGGTGCCCTGGCCGCGCAGCATCAACGAGAAGGCCGAGGCGGTGCTGGCGGTGGCGGGCACGCCGCTGTCGCCCGAGGAGATCCAGGAACGCATCGGCGAGGACTACAGCCTGGTCGGCATCCGCAACCAGCTCACCGCCGACGAGCGCTTCCGCCGGGTGGACCGGAACAAGTACGGGCTGACCAGGTGGGGCGGCGACGAGTACCTGGGCATCAGGGAGATGATCGCCCGGGAGATCGAGCGGGCCGGCGGCGAGGCCTCGGTGAGCACGATCGTGACGAACCTGACCTCCCGCTACGACGTGAGCGAGAGCTCGGTGCGCGCCTACTCGGGCGGCCCCGGGTTCGAGCGCACGCAGCGCGGCTGGATCAGGGTGGCCGGGACGTCGCCGACCGGCGAGTCGGAGCCGTACCAGCCGCGCAAGGACGTCTCGGAGACGCGGCGCAGCTTCCGCTCCCGCGACGGACGGTGGTGGCACCGCGTGGACGTCAACGCCGAGCACCTGCGCGGGTCGGGCTCGCCCCTGCCGACCGGGTTCGCCGCCTACCTGGGCATGGCCCCCGGCGGGTCGCTGACCGCCTCGACGCCCTCGGGCGACGTGGTGATCAGCTGGCACAACCAGCCGACCATGGGGTCGATCCGCAACGTGCTGGCCGACTTCAAGGCGAGCGAGGGCGACCACGTGTTCCTGACCGTCTCCGACGGCGGCGAGCTGCTGACCCGCTACCTGCCCGCGGCCGCCGTGGCGATGCCGCCGCTGAACCGGGCGCTCTACCTCATCGGCTACACCGCCCCGGTGCACTCCGAGATGGAGGGGCTGCGGCTGATCGGGGCCCGCATCGGGCTGCCCGACACGGCCACCCGCGAGGAGGTGCTGGCCAGGCTGCGCGAGCGCGGGGACCGGGACATCCTCGGCTTCCTCGGCGGGTGAGGGCTAGGCTCGGGTGATGTTGCGGATCCACGACACCCGGGCCAGGCAGGTCGAGGAGATCTCGGGCGGGCGGGCGGTGCGCGTGTACACGTGCGGGCCGGCGCCGCACCGCCGCGTCCATCTGGGCGACCTGCGCACGTACGTGCTGTCCGACCTGGTCAGGAGGGTGCTGGAGGGGCGGCGTACCCGGGTGGTGGCCTGCCGGCACGTCGCCGACCTCGCAGGTCCCGGCGGGGCGGCCGGGGGGCCGGCCCGCGCCCACGAGGACGCGTTCGTCGACGACGCGGCCGCGCTCAACCTGCGGCCGCCGGAGCACGCCCCGCGCGCGGGCGAGACGGTCGACCTGATGATCGAGCTGATCGCCGGGCTCGTCGAGCGGGGGCACGCCTACGCGGCGCCGGACGGCTCGGTGTACTTCGACGTACGGACGTTCCCGGCGTACGGCGAGCTCTCCGGCACCAGCCTGGACGACCTCAAGCCCGCCGGCCCGGCCGGCGCCGCCGATCCGTACAGACGTTTCCACGCCGACTGGGCCATGTGGCGGCCCGCCGACGGCGACCGGGGCCGGGACGCGCCCTGGGGCCGGGGCCTGCCCGGCCCGCACGTGGCGTGCTCGGCGCTGTCGCTGCGTTTCCTCGGCGAACGGATCGACCTGCACCTCGGGGACGCCGCCCGGCGCTTCCCGCACCACGAGGCCGAGCGCGCCCAGTCGGACGCGGCCGCCGGCCACGAGGTGGTGCGCCACTGGGTGCACGGCGAGCGCCCGCTGTTCGACGGGCGCGAGATGGCGGAGTCCGCGGGCAACGCGGTGCTGCTGTCCGACGTGGTGGCGGCGGGGCTCGACCCGCTGGCGGCGCGCCTGGCCTTCCTTGAGCGCCGCTACCGGGAGCGGCTCGACCTCGGCTGGGACGTCCTGCGGGCGGCCGACCGCACGGTGCGGCGGTGGCGGGCGCGGGTGGCCGAGTGGTCGGAGTCGCCCAGCGCGCCCATGGCCGCGTCGTACGCCGAGCGCGTCGGGGCGGCCCTCGACGACGACCTCGACACCCCGGCGGCGCTGGCGATCCTGCGGGAGCTGGAGCTGGACGAGTCGGTCGCGCCCGGGTCGAAGTTCGAGACGTTCCTGCACCTGGACCAGGTGCTGGCGCTGGACCTGTCCACGGAGATCGGAAAGCCGCGGGTGCCGCCCGCCGGGGCCGCCGAGCTGCTGGCGCAGCGCGAGCGGGCGCTGGCGGCCAACGACTGGGCGGCGGCCGACCGGCTGCGGGACGAGCTGGCCGACCTGGGGGTTCGCGTCACCGACACCCCGGAGGGACAGAGCTGGTCCCTCTGACCGGGAGCCCTGCGCGCGAGGCCGCTCCGGCCACCTGAAACGACCGGAGCAGTGAGCCGGTACTGCCAGACTTGTTCAAGTTCGGCAAGATGGAGGTATCGGTGAGACCCTTTGCGTGGATGCCGTGGCCTTTGCGGTGGTTCGCCCGGGTGTTGACCGTGCTTCTCGCGCTGGCGCTCGTGCTGGCCGGGGTCCTGGTGTACACGGTACGGAAGTCGTTCCCGCAGGTGGACGGGGCGCTGCGGCTGCCCGGCCTGACCGGGAAGGTCGAGATTTATCGCGATAAATCAGGGATTCCGCATATCTATGCCGACAGTGCGGCCGACCTGTTCATGGCGCAGGGCTTCGTCCACGCCCAGGACCGGTTCTTCGAGATGGACTTCCGCCGCCACACCACCGCCGGACGGCTCTCCGAGCTGTTCGGCAAGGCCACGCTCGGCAACGACAAGGCGCTGCGGACCATGGGCTGGCGCCGGGTGGCCGAGCAGGAGCTGCCCGGCCTCGACCGGCAGACCCAGGACTTCCTGGCCGCGTACGCCAAGGGCGTGAACGCCTGGCTGGAGGCCAACCCCAACGCCTCCGACCGCAGCCTCGAATACTCGGTGCTCAAGCTGCAGAACGGCGAGTACCGGCCGGAGCCGTGGACCGCGGTCGACTCCGTCGCCTGGCTCAAGGCCATGGCGTGGGACCTGCGCTCCAACATGGAGGACGAGATCGACCGCGCCCTGGCGCTGACCAAGCTGCCAAAGGAGCGCGTCGAGCAGCTCTACCCCGGCTACCCGTACGACCGCCACACCCCGATCGTCGGCGAGGGCGCGCTCGCCCGGGGCCGCTACGACCAGCAGGCCGAGCCGCGGATCGGCGGCGTCCGCGCGCTCTCCCAGGCCGCCGCGACGCTCGACGCCGTGCCGAGCACGATGAGCAGCGAGGAGCGCGAGGGCATCGGCTCCAACTCGTGGGTGGTCTCCGGCGCGCACACCGCGAGCGGCAAGCCGCTGCTGGCCAACGACCCGCACCTGTCGCCGCAGATGCCGTCCGTCTGGTACCAGGCCGGGCTGCACTGCAGGACGCTGTCCGAGCAGTGCCCGTACGACGTCACCGGGTTCACCTTCTCCGGCGTGCCCGGCGTGATCATCGGGCACAACGACAAGATCGCGTGGGGGTTCACCAACCTCGGGCCGGACGTGGCCGACCTCTTCCTGGAGAAGGTGGACGGCGACACGTACCTGTACAAGGGCGAGCAGGTCACGCTGGAGACGCGGCAGGAGCAGATCAAGGTCGCCGGCGGCGACCCCGTCACGATCACCGTGAAGAGCACCCGGCACGGCCCGCTGATCAACGAGGTGATGACGGACGCCCGCCCCAGCGGCGAGGCGAACGCCGTGGCCCTGCAATGGACCGCCCTCACCCCCGGCAGGACCGTGGACGCGATCTTCGCGCTCAACAAGGCGGGCGACTGGGCCGAGTTCCGCTCGGCGGCGGCGCTGTTCGAGGTGCCGTCCCAGAACCTGATCTACGCCGACACCAGCGGCAAGATCGGCTACCAGGCGCCCGGGCGCATCCCCGTACGGGAGAAGGGCGACGGCACCTGGCCGGTGCCCGGCTGGACCGGCGAGTATGACTGGAAGGCCGCGCCCATCCCCTACGACCAGCTCCCCACGATGGAGGACCCGGCCGAGGGGTTCATCGTCACGGCCAACAACGCCGTCATCGACCCCCGCCGCTACCAGCCGCTGCTGACCAAGGACTGGTCCTACGGCTACCGCTCCCAGCGCATCCGCGAGCTCGTCGAGTCCGCGATCGCCAAGGGCAAGGTCGACGCCGGGACGATGTCGGACATCCAGCAGGACACCTCCAACGAGTTCGCCGGCACGCTGGTGCCCGCGCTGCTGCGGGTGGACCTGGCCGGGCCCGCCCGCCAGGCCCGCGAGCTGCTGCGGACGTGGAACCACGCCCAGGGGCTCGACTCCGCCCCCGCCGCCTACTACAACGCGGTGTGGCGGCACCTGCTCATGCTCACGTTCGACGACGACCTGCCCGAGCAGGTGTGGCCCGGCGGCGGCGACCGCTGGTACGACGTGGTCGCCAACCTGCTCACCGCCCCCGACGACCCCTTCTGGGACGACGTGACCACCAAGAACCTCACCGAGACCCGCGACGACATGCTGCGGCAGGCGATGGCCTCGGCGTACCAGGAGCTGTCGGAGCTGTTCGGCGCCGACGTCAAGTCCTGGAAGTGGGGCGACCTGCACCAGCTCGAACTGGTCAACGGCACGCTCGGCACCTCGGGCCTCCCGCCCGTGGAGGCGCTGTTCAACCGCGGCCCGTTCGCCGTGCCCGGCAACAAGGACGCGGTGAACGCGACCGGCTGGAACGTGCAGAAGGGGTACGGGGTCACGGCGGTGCCGTCGATGCGCATGGTCGTCGACCTGTCGGACCTGGACAAGTCACGCTGGATCAACCTGACGGGCGCCTCGGGGCACGCCTTCCACGACAACTACTGGGACCAGGCCGAAGCCTGGGCGCGAGGCGATCTGCTCCCGATGTACTCCAAGCCGGAGTCCGTGAAGACCGCCGCCGTCCACACCCTCACCCTCACTCCCTGATCCCACCCCTGCCCCACCATCCCCGCCCCGTCCCCCTCGTCCCCCCTCGTCCCCTCTGAGGGCGCCTCCTTGCCCTCTGAGGGCGGGTCCTGCTTGGAGAGCGGCCTGGCGCCGGGGGTAGGGCGGCCTGCTCGGTGTACGACCGTGGTTGTAGTCGAAGGCCAGACCGTGGTCCGACGCGCCGAGGCCCCGGCCGCTGTCAGCATGGCCGCATGACTCGCCTCCGGTACTCCGATCGCCTCTGGTACTCCGTCGGGATCTTCCTCCTGCTCGTGGGCCTGGCGCACCTGGGCGTGCTCGTCGTGGCCGGCGGCCCGTGGGAGGGGGCCGTGTCCTGGCGCAAACCGTTCACGTTCGGGGTGTCGTTCGGGTTGAGCGTGCTGACCCTGACCTGGGTGTCCCAGTGGTTACGGCTGCGTGCCCGCGCGTTCGTCCTCGGGGCGTTCGCGGTGGCCTCCACGGTCGAGGTGGCGCTGATCACCCTTCAGGCGTGGCGCGGGGTGCCGTCGCACTTCAACATGGAGACCCCTCTCGACACGGCCATCGCCCGCACGCTGGCCGCGTTCGGCATCACGCTCATCGTCATCGCGATCATCATGACGATCGCCGCCTTCCGCCCGGCGCCGGAGGTCGCCCCGAGCACCCGTCTGGCCGTACGGGCGGGCTTCGCCACGCTGCTGGCGTCCATGGTCTTCGGCGGCGTGATGATCGCCCGTGGCGTCGTGGCGGTGATGACGGGCGACCAGCAGCTCGCCTACACGGTGGCCACCGCGCTCAAACCGGCCCATGCCGTGCTCATGCACGGGGTGCTCCTCCTGCCGGCCCTGTCCTGGCTGCTGTCCCGCACGCTCCCGTCCGAGGGCGCGCGGCTGCGCGCCGTACGCCTGGCCACCTGGGCGTACGTCGCGGTGGCCGCCCTGGTCTCCGGCCTGGCCGTGGCCGGGGTGGCGGTGGTGGGGCCGTCCACGGCTTCGGTGGTGTCGGCCGGGGTGATCTCGGCCCTGGCCATCGCGGCGGTCGTGCTGGGCCGGTTCAGCCCCCGCCGCGGCCAGGCGAAACATTGAGGCCGGGGTAATGGGTCAGCCGTTAAGCCGTCGCCGCCGCCACCACACGGGCGCGCGCGGATAACCACCGTCGTCCAGGTCGGCCAGCCGCTCGAACACGTTGTACGACGCCTGATGCCCGCACACGACCACCGACACGAGCATGGCCAGCAGGTAGAGCGGGAGCATCGGCAGCCCGGCGCAGCAGGCCCACTGGGTGGCGTGCCGTGCTTCGTGCCGGATGAGCCGGTCGTCGAGCGCGTCCTGCCTGGTCAGGACGACGTTCCCGACCGTGAACGCGCCCGCGATGGGGAAGCGGTAACGGTAGCCGAAGGCGAGGATGAGCCCGTCGGGGCCGGGCCGGCGGGCCGCGCCGCCGACGATCGAGATGAGGAGGCCGAGCGGGGTGGCGAGGTTCACATAGTTCACCGCCCGCCGGAACCGATGGCGCCTGTTCATGCGTCTCAGTCTTGACCAATCTTGACAAGTCGGAATAATGATCTGCGTCCTGAAATCTCCCACAAGAGCAGGATTATGAGATTCTCCATCCTGGGCGCGCTGCTCGGCGCTGTTGCACTGGCCGGAGCCGGCGGAGTCGCGATCACCCAGATATCAGCCACCGATCCCCTACGTTCTACCGATTCTCCTTCCGGCGCGCAGGTGGCGTTACCCGTCACCGACACTCCGACGGCGACGCCCACGGCAACGCCCTCGGTCGGGGATTACACCGCCACGACGAAGGTGGTCAAGAAGAAGGGCGTCTCGTACTTGAATGTGTCCGTCAAGTACGACGGAGCGGCCCGCTTCACCGTGAAGCAGAAGGTGTGCAGGAGCAAGTCCTGCAGGAGCGCCACCGCCCAGTTCCCCGTCACCACCGGAACCGGGCAGACCACGAAGAAGCTGGGCAAGGGCACGTACAAGGCGAGGGGCAAGCCGGCCGTCAAGGTCAAGCCGCTTCCCTGGCCGACCCGCACCGTGACGGTCTCGCCGACCGCCACGGCCGCGCCGAGCGCGACGGCGACCGTGACGTCCACGGTGACCGAGCAGGCCACGGTGACCGCCACGGTGACCCAGCCCGGCCCGACCGTGACCGTGCCCGGCCCGACGGTGACCGTGCCGGGGCCGACGGAGACGGTGACGTTCACCTGCCAGCCGGCCCCGCCGACGTCCCCGCTCCCGCCGTCCGAAACGCCGACCGCCACGCCGTCGACCTCGGTCTCGGAGTCCCCGGACGTCCCGGACGCCCCGGCCCAGGCCGCCGCCCCACCGGCGAGCGACACCCCGACCCCCACTCCGACGCCGACGCCGACGCCGACGCCGACCGCGACGGACGTCCCGACCGACAACCCCACCAGCGCCCCGACCGACGTCCCCACGGACGTCCCGACGTGCGCGCCCCCGACGGATCTCCCCTCCGAGACCCCGACCCCGACCTCCACGGACACCGGCGCCCCCACCGACACTCCCACCCCGCCGGAGCCCCCCACCCAGTAACCGCCGACCGACACCACGCATGACCAAGGGCCAGGCCCCCAACGCCTGGCCCTTGGTCATGCCCCCCCTGCCCCCATGACCCACCGCGGCCGCCCTCTCACATCAGGGCCCAACTCACCAGGCCCATTCCCCACCACGGCTGAATCCCCTATCGCCCCCAACACCTCCCAGAGACACCGCCAAGCCGGGGCGCCAACCCCCTAGGGATACCGCTTGCCGGTGAGATGGCCAGAGCCTCTCGTTCGGCTAGGACGCTCACCCGCCTGCTGGCCGGCGGCGCGGACCCCACGGTCGAGGACGCCGCCGCCGCGGCCGGCATCTCCCGCACCACCGCCTACCGCTACTTCCCCAACCAGAACGCCCTGCTGACCGCCGCGCACCCGCAGATCGAACAGACCTCCCTGCTCCCCCCGGACCCGCCCGCCGACCCGGCGGCGCGGCTGGACCTGGTGATGACCGCCTTCACCCGGCTCACCCTCGACTGGGAACCGCAGCTGCGCACCTCGCTGCGCCTGTCCCTGCGACCGGGCGCCGAACAGCCGCACCTGCGCGGCGGCCGGGCCGTCGGCTGGATCGAGGACGCCCTCGCCCCGCTCCGCGACACCCACCCCGGCCTGGACCCTCCACCACCTGGCAGTGGCCATCCGCGCCGCGACCGGCATCGAGTCGCTGGTCTGGCTCACCGACATCGCCGGATACACCCGGCAGCAGGCGGCCGACACCATGTGCTCGTCGGCGCGGGCGCTGCTCGCCGCCGCCCTCGACCGGCACGACCGGCACGACCGGCCCGACCGCCGCGCCGGCGGCCGGGCGTAGCCGCGGGGTCAGAGGTTGCCGCGGGGTCAGAGGTTGCCGCGGGGTCAGAGGTTCTTGTAGCGGCCGTCGTGGTAGAGCAGCGGCGAGCCGTCCGCGGGGGTGCCGAGGGCCGTCACCTGGCCGAGCACGATCGAGTGGTCGCCGCCGTCGTACACCGCCGTCGTGGCGACCTCGACCGTGGCCAGGGCGCCCGTGAACAGGGCCACGCCCGACTCCCCGCGATGGTGCTCCCACCGGGCCAGTTGCCCGTTCAGCGGACGGCCGCGGTGGGCGAAGAAGCGGGAGGCGTCCTCCATCGAGGCGTGCAGCACCGACACGCCCCACACCCCGGCCTCGATCACGGCGTCGTGGAAACGGGCCACCTTCTCGGCGCAGAAGAGCACGAGCAGGGGGTCGAGGGACACCGACGTGAAGGAGTTGACGGTCATCGCGTGGTCCACGCCGCCGAGCCGGGTCGTGACGATCGCGACTCCCGTGGCGAAGCGGCCGACGACCTTACGGTAGTTTCCCGGGTCCACATGCCGCTCTATGGAATGCACGACGTTACTTTATGCCTCTACGTCGGATTCTTTGGAGGTGGGTATCCCCGCAACAACCACGAACCCCCACCGGATGAGGGCGAGCACATGAACGCCACCACGAGAGCCAGCAAACCGCCATACAGGTAGACGTACCCCGCCGCACCCTGAGAGATCACCAGATCTCCGGCATTGAGTTCGAGCGTGAACGGCATCGTCACCAGCAGCCAGCCGAGCCCGACCGCGAACGCGGCGAGCTTCGTCCGCATGAGCCTGGCCGCCCCCAGCGGGAGGAGGAACAGCGCGAGCACCCACCCGATCGCCACCCACGGAACGCCGCCCTGCTGGTCGAGCGCATGCGTGAACCCGCCCACGACGCCGAGCACGACACCCAGCACGAACAGCATGCCGTACGCCGCCCCGCCCAGCGCCGACTCCGCCTGGCTGCGATGTTCCATGGGGAACGAGGTTAGTGGATGCCCGCGAAGAGATCGTTCTCGCGGTTGTGCGGCTCGCCGAGCCCCCCGGCGTCGACCGGCGGCCCGGGCACCGGCCGGCCGGGCACGCCGATGGCCAGGACGAAGTGCTCCACGCCGAGCACCTCCTGCCCGATGTTGTTGGACAGGGCGTACCACGGGCCGTCGACGGTGATCTGGGTGGCGTGGGCGCGCATGGCCTCCCGCTTGTTGCCGACCCAGGGGCGGGCGTCGATCTCGGTGGTGATGTCCTCGTCGGGGCTGCCGAAGGGGATGTCGTCGACGTCCTCGACGAGGAAGCCGGTGCCGGAGCCGGGCAGCGCCTCGGCCGTGCGCCGCATGACGGACCTGGGCACGGCCGTGTGGTAGAACTTCGCGATCTGCCACGGCTCGTCCTGGCGCGGGGCGGGCCGGCCGCCCGGGACGTAGTCGGGCTTGGCGGCCAGCTCGAAGGCCCGGCGGGCCACCCGGTGGGCCTGGATGTGGTCGGGGTGGCCGTAGAAGCCGTTGGCGTCGTAGGTCACCAGCACCTGCGGGCGCACCTCGCGGATGACCTTGACCAGCTCGCCGGCCGCCTCGTCGAGGTCGGCCTGCCAGAAGGCGTTGGGCCGGTCGTTGGTGGCGACGCCCATCATGCCGGAGTCGCGCCAGCGTCCGGGCGAGCCGAGGAAGCGGTGGTCCTCGACGCCGAGCGCCTGGCAGGCCGCCGCCAGCTCCCCGATCCGGTACGGCCCGAGCAGGTCGTCGCGGTCGGCCGCCAGGTGGGCGAGGTCGGCGGGGATGACCTCCCCTTCCTCCCCCAGCGTGCAGGTCACCAGCGTGACGTGGGCGCCTTCCGCGACGTATTTGGCCATGGTCGCGCCGGTGCCGATCGACTCGTCGTCCGGATGGGCGTGCACGAGCAGGAGGCGGCGATCAGTCATAGTCATGAGCGTAACAATGGCTGGATACTGGCAGGATTGAGCCCATGAGTGAGAGCTTCCCGCGACTGTCGGCACGGACCCGCCGGTTCACCCTGGGAGTGCCCAGGGGGTTCACGATCTCCCCCGACGGCGGACGAGTGGTCTTCCTGCGGACGAGGTCCGGCACCGACCCGGTCACCTGCCTGTGGGAGCTCGACACCGAAACGCACGTCGAACGCCTGGTGGTCGATCCCCGCACCCTCCACGCCGACGACGAGGACCTGCCGCCGGAGGAGCGGGCGCGGCGCGAGCGCAGCCGTGAGGCGGCCGGCGGCGTGGTGGCCTACGGCGCCGACGCCGCGCTGACCAGGGCGGCCTTCGCCCTGTCCGGCGCTCTCTACGTCGTCGAGCTGGACAGCGGCGAGACCCGCAAGTTGGAGACGCCGGGCGCGGTCATCGACCCCCGGCTGTCCCCCGACGGGCGGCAGGTCGCCTACGTCACCGGCGGCGCCCTGCACGTCCAGGACCTCGACTCGGGGCGCGGCGAGGTGCTCGCCACGCCGGAGTCGCCGACCGTCACCTACGGCCTGGCCGAGTTCATCGCCGCCGAGGAGATGGACCGCATGCGCGGCTACTGGTGGTCGCCGTCGGGCGACGCGCTGCTGGTCGAGCGGGCCGACGAGGAGCCGGTCGGCACCTGGTACATCGCCGACCCGGCCAACCCCTCCCGTCCGGCCGTCGCCCAGCGTTACCCGGCGGCCGGCACGCCCAACGCCCGTACCGAGCTGTTCGTGCTCGGGCTCGACGGGTCGCGGGTGGCGGTGCCGTTCGAGGAGGAGTACCTCACGACGGCCGCCTGGGACGACCACGCGCTGTCGATCGTTACGATGACGCGCGACCAGAAGACGCTGCGGCTGTTCTCCGTCGATCCGGCGACCGGCCTGTCCACGTTGGTCCGCGAGGACACCGACCCGGCCTGGGTGGACATCGTCACCGGCGTGCCGGCGCACCTCGACGACGGCTCGCTGGTGTGGGTGGCCACGTCGGAGGGCGGCCACCGGCTGTTCGTCGGCGACCGCGCGGTCACGCCGCCCACCCTCCAGGTGCGGTCGGTGCTCGACGTCGACCACGACAGCGTGTTGTTCAGCGCCAGCGGCGGCGACCCGACCGACATCCACCTGTGGACCTGGGACGGCCACTCGCTGCTGCCGGTCTCGACCCGGTCCGGGGTGTTCTCGGGGCGGATGTCCGGCGGCGTCGGCGTGTTGTCGGAGCAGAGTCTCGACGCCGAGGGCGTCTCGACCACGGTGGTGCGGCGCGACGGCATGGCGGTCCCGATCCCGTCGTACGCCGAGCGTCCGGGGCTCGACCTGCGGGTGTCGCTGGGGCGTTCGGGCCGCCGGGAGCTGGCCACGGCCGTGGTGCTGCCGTCCTGGTACGAGCAGGGCTCGGGCCGGCTGCCGGTCCTGATGGACCCGTACGGCGGCCCGCACGCGCAGCGGGTGCTCAACCGGCGCGGCGCGTTCCTGGAGAGCCAGTGGTTCGCCGAGCAGGGCTTCGCCGTGATCGTGGCCGACGGCCGCGGCACGCCGGGCCGCGGTCCGGCGTTCGAGCGGGCGGTGCTGGGCGACCTGGCGACCCCGGCGCTTGAGGACCAGATCGACGCCCTGCAGGGCGTGGCCGAGCAGTACCCCGACGACCTCGACCTGTCGAGGGTGGCCATCCGCGGCTGGTCCTTCGGCGGCTTCCTGGCCGCGCTCGCCGTGCTGCGGCGTCCCGACGTCTTCCACGCGGCGGTGGCCGGCGCGCCGGTGACCGACTGGCGGCTGTACGACACCTGCTACACCGAGCGTTACCTGGGCCACCCCGACGAGCAGCCCGAGGTCTACGACAACTCCTCGCTGTTCGCCGACGCGCCCAAGCTCGAACGCCCGCTGCTCCTGGTCCACGGCCTGGCCGACGACAACGTGGTGGCCGCCCACACGCTGCGCCTGTCCTCGGCGCTGCTCGCGGCCGGCCGCCAGCACAGCGTGCTGCCGCTGTCGGGCGTGACGCACATGACGCCCCAGGAGGTCGTGGCCGAGAACCTGCTCCTGCTCCAGGTCGACTTCCTGAAGAAGGCGCTGGGCTAGGCGGTCCGCAGGGCGTCGAGCAGTCTCGACGCGCCCAGGCCGATCAGCACGACCAGCCCCATGACCAGCAGGAACACCCACAGGGGGGCGCCGAGGTAGGCGAGCAGGCCCTGCGCCACGGCCAGGATCAGCACGCCGAGCACGGTGCCCGCCACGCCGGCGCGCTCGCCGTACGGGCTGGTGCCGCCCAGGAGGACGGCGGCGAGCGCGAACACGGTGCTGTAGAGCCCCTGGTCGCCCTGGGGCGCCGCGCCGAGGCGCAGGAGCAGCGCGATGCCGCCCGCGGCGGCGAGCATGCTCGACCCGGCGAGGCCGAGCACCGCGCCGGGCCATCCGGCGCCGAGCTCCTTGCGCACCTCCTGCCGGTTCCACAGCAGGCCGCCGGCGATCGAGACGACCGCGAACACGGCGAACCCCAGCGGGCCGGGATAGAGCGCGGCGGTCTCCAGCGGGATCGTCCCGTCGCCGAGCAGCGCGATGGCCACGGCCTCGCACACGACGGCGGCGCCGAGCGTGACAGCCCAGGCCGGGGCCGTCAGCAGCATCGTGAACATGCTCATGGCGGCCCCCAGGAGCCCGGCGAGCACGAGCGCGAGCAGCATCGCCAGCGGCAGCGGCAGCCCGGCGCCCGCCGCGGACGCCACGAAGGCGCCGCTCGCGGCGGCGACCGCGCCCACGGCGAGATTGGGCGTGCCGGTGCGCAGCGACAGGCCGAACCCCATGACGATCAGGCCGAGCTGCCCGGCGTGGGCGAGGATGTCGAGCAGGCGGTCACTGACCGTAGTGATCAGGACGAGTGCCAGGCCCAGCAGGGCGAGGAGTCCGAGCACGCCTTCCCAGGCGCGCTGCCAGGTGCTCACTCCGACGATGCTGACAGCGCCGGACGATCATCGCAACCCCCGCCGGCGCTACCGCGGCGCCGCCCGCTCCAGCAGGCTTTGGAGCACGGACTGCTCGTCGGGCGTGAGCGCGGCCAGCGGCGAGCCCTCGGTCAGCAGACCCAGCAGGCGCTCCCGCAGGCCGGCGCCCTCCTGGGTGAGCACGAGCAGCTTGGCCCGCCGGTCGCTGGGATGCGGGCGGCGCTCCACGACGCCCTGCTGTTCCAGCCGGTCGATGACGAACGTGGCGTTGGAGGGCTCGCAGCCCATGCGCCCCGCCAGGTCGCTCATGGTCATCGGGCCGGTCAGCTCGCGCAGCGCCACCGCCTGGGCGGCGGTGAGGTCGAGCGCGGCCGCGCGTTCCCTGACGTGCCCCTCGATCTGCCTGGCGAGCGCGCCCACCAGGCCGCAGAGGTTCCGCTCGGCCGCGGCCCGCGCTTCGGCTTCGGACGTTGTCATACCGCAAAACTACCTCAAGCTAGGATGTTTGCAACTTGAAAGGTTCTAGCTATAAGTTTCCGCCATGAGCACTTCCGAGAGCCTTCGCCTGCGCCGCCCGTCCACCCTTCGCTCGCTGCAGGTGGGCGACCTCAAGGTCACGTTCGTGCCCGACGGGAGCGTGCGGCTCAAGCCGTACGGCTGGCTGCCGGGCACCACCGAGCGCGACTGGGCCGAGCACGCCGACCACCTGGACGAGACCGGCAACCTCGTGGCCGGCATCGGCGGCCTGCTGGTGGAGGCGGGCGAGCGGGCCCTGCTGATCGACGCGGGGGTGGGCCCCGTGCACCAGCCGGACGACCCGGCCGACCCGCTGATCGGTGAGCTGCGCGGCGGCGACCTGCTGGACAACCTCGCCCGGCTGGGCCGCCGTCCCGAGGACGTCGAGGCGGTGGCCTTCACCCACCTGCACATCGACCACATCGGCTGGGCCTGTCACCCGGCCGCCGGCGGGCCCGCGTTCCCGTCCGCCGAGTACCTGTTCGCCGAGCCCGAATGGGCCGAGCGCCACCGGACGCTCGACTTCGGCACGCCGGAGGAGGCCCTGACGGCCATGGCCCCCCGGGTCAGGACGTTCGGCGACGGCGAGGAGATCTTCCCCGGGGTGCGGGCCACGTTCGCGCCCGGTCACACCTCCGGGCACACCGCCTACACGATCACCTCGGGCGGGCAGCGGCTGCTGGCCTTCGGCGACGCCCTGCACTCCCCCGTGCAGGTGCGCCGTCCCGAGTGGCCGGCCGGCTCCGACCTGGACCGCGTGGAGTCGACCGTGCACCGGCGGCGGCTGGTCGAGGAGCTGCTGCGGCCGGACACGATCGGCTTCGGCATCCACTTCGCCGACGTGGTCTTCGGCCGCGCGCGGGACACGGCCGAAGGACCGGTCTGGGAGCCCGTGGCCTAGGGAGTGGCGGCGGGGGTGCCGTGCCAGCTCGCCCACAGGGCCGCGTACGAGCCGCCCTCGGCGACCAGCTCCTCGTGCGGGCCCAGCTCGGTGATCCGGCCGTCCTCCACGACGGCCACCCGGTCGGCGTCGTGCGCGGTGTAGAGCCGGTGGGCGATGGCGATCACCGTACGCCCCTCCAGGACGGCGGCCAGCGAGCGTTCCAGGTGGCGCGCGGCCCGCGGATCGATCAGCGAGGTGGCCTCGTCGAGCACCAGCGTGTGCGGGTCGGCCAGGACCAGCCGGGCCAGCGCGAGCTGCTGGGCCTGCGCGGGCGGCACGGCGGCGCCGCCGGACCCGACCTCGGTCTCCAGCCCCTCGGGCAGCGTCTGCACCCAGTCGAGCGCGTCGACCGCGGCCAGCGCCGCGCGCACCGCCGCGTCGTCCGCGCCGGGGCGGGCGATCAGCAGGTTGTCGCGGACGGTGCCCTTGAACACGTGGTGCTCCTGGGTGACCAGCGCGACGTGCCCGCGCAGGTCGTCGAGCGGCAGGTCGACCAGCGGCACGCCGCCCACGCTGACCGCGCCGGTGCGCGGCCCGTGGATGCCGGCCAGCAGCCGTCCGAGCGTGGACTTGCCGGCCCCCGACGGGCCGACCATGGCCAGCCGCTCGCCCGGCTCGACGGTCAGCGACACGCCGTGCAGCACGTCGCGGCCCTCGCGGTAGGCGTACCTGACGTCGTCGGCGCGCAACAGCTCGCCGGCCGGGCGGGCGGCGGTGGGCTGGCGGTCGTCGGGCACGTTGGCCACGCCGAGCAGCCGGGCCATGGCCGCGCCGCCCACCTGGAGCTCGTCGATCCACATGAGGAACCGGTCGAGCGGGTCGATGAGCTGCTGGGCGTAGACCAGGGCGGCGGTGACCTGCTGGACCGTCACCCAGTCGTTGGTGTAGAACAGGCCGCCGACCAGGAGCGTGGAGACCACCGGGATGACGTAGCCGAGCTCGACCGCGGGGAACCAGAGCGTCCGCAGGCCCAGGGTGTAGCGCTCGGCGGCGTAGGAGCGGCGGATGTCGCCGTCGGTGCGCTCGCGCCGGCGTTCCTGGAGGCCGAGCGCCTCCACGGCCCGCGCGCCCTCGACGGTCTCGGCCAGGCCCTCGGTCATGTCGGCGTACGCGGCGTTCTCGCGCAGGTAGCCGTCGCGCGCCCGCTTGAGGTACCAGCGGGTCGCGAACCAGATCAGCGGGCCGGCGACCAGCATCGGCAGCATGAGCTGCGGGCTGACCAGCACCAGCGCGCCCATGGTGATCACGAAGGTGACCAGCGCGATGAGCGTCTCCGGCACGGCGTGCCGGACGGTCCTGGACAACGAGTCGACGTCGCGGGAGGTACGGGTGATCAGGTCGCCGGCGCCCGCCCGCTCGACCGTGGACAGCGGCAGGCCGAGCACCCGGTCGACGAACTCCTCGCGCAGCTCGGCCAGCACCTTCTCGCCCAGCCTGGCCGAGGCCAGCACGGCGAAGCGGACCAGCAGGCCCTGGAGGAACAGGAACGCGCCGATGACGACGGCCACGAGCAGCCCGTCGACCTCGCCGCCGTCCTGGACGGTCTGGACCAGGCTGCCGAGCTGCCACGGCACGACGAGCCCGGCGACGGCGGCCAGGCCGTGCAGGGCCAGGGCGACGGTGAGCTGCCGCGGGTACTTCAGCGTCAGCCGGCGCGCGTAGGCGCGCACCTGTCTCCGGTCGGCGACCGGCAGGATCTCGCGGGCCACGGTCAGCCCTCCCCTCGGGTCACGGTCGCGGCGTATTCGGGGGACGCGTCCAGCAGGTGCCGGTGTGTCCCCTCGGCCAGCACCCGGCCGTCGGCCACGTAGACCACGTGGTCGGCCCGGTCGAGCACCAGCGGGCTGGTCGTGCAGATCATGGTGGTGCGGCCGGCGCGCGCCTTGGCCAGCCGCTCGGCGATGCGGGCCTCGCTGTGGGCGTCGACGGCGCTGGTGGGCTCGACCAGGATGAGCACCTCGGGGTCGGCGACCAGGGCCCGCGCCAGGCGCAGCCGCTGCTGCTGGCCGCCGGAGAACTCGCGCCCGGCCTCGGACACCTGGGCGTCGAGGCCGTCGGGCAGCGCCTCGACGATGTCCTCGGCGCAGGCGGCGTGCAGGGCCGCGCGCACGTCCTCGTCGGTGGCCGCGTCGCGGACGTCGAGCTCGTTCCTGAGCGTGCCGGTGAACAGGCGGGCGTCGTTGCCGGCGACCAGGATGCGCGCGCGGATCTCGGCCATGGGCAGCGAGGCCAGCTCGACGGCGCCGAAGGTGACGTCGCCCGGCGCGTACCGGCCGAGGCGGTCGGCGATGGCGGCGGCCTCCTCGGGCGCGTCGGCCGCGACCGCGGTGAGCATGCCGGGCTGGAGGGTGACGCCGCTGTAGCAGTCGCGCAGCACGCCGCCGGCGCTGGTCTCGGTGCCGCCGGCGACCTCCGGCTCGATCGCCAGGATGCGGATGACGCGGCGGGCCGCGACGTGGCCCTTGGTGAGCTTGTCAGCGGCCTCGGTCAAGGTACGCAGCGGGCCGATGAGGAAGGCGGCGTAGCCGTAGAGCGCGACGAGGTCGCCGGTGCTGATCTCGCCGCCGACCGCGAATGTGGCGCCGATGCCGGTGACGACCGCGATGAGCAGGCCGGGCAGCAGGATCTGGGCGCCTTCGAGCAGCGACTCGACCCGGGCCACGCCCACACCGGCGTGCCGCACGCGCTGGGACTCCTCGCCGTAGCGGCCGGCGAACACCTGCTCGCCGCCGATGCCGCGGAGCACCCGCAGGCCGGCCACGATGTCGGCGGCCCTGGTGGACAGCTCGCCGGTCAGCTCGCGCTGCCGCTTCTGCCGCCGGTGCAGCGGCTTGAGCAGCGGCGAGACGGCGACCGCCATGAGCGGCACGCCGAACAGCACGAGCAGCCCGAGCGGGACCGACGTCGTCAGCAGGATGACGGTGACCGCGACGATGGCCACCACGGACCCGGTGCCGCGCAGCAGGATGTCCATGGAGCTGCCGATGTGGGCGATGTCGGAGTTGCCGACGCTGACGACCTCGCCGGTCGAGACCTTCTTGGGCAGCGTGGCCCCGAGCCTGGCGGCCTGCCGCGCGGTCACCTGGACGGTGCGGTAGGCGGCCGACAACCAGTTGAACACCGCCATCCGGTGCCGCATGATCCCGGTGAACGCCTGCAGCAGCCCCAGCCCGAGCAGGATCGACGCCCAGGTCAGCAGCGCGCGGGTGTCCTTGGCGGTGACCGCGTCGATGCCCTTGCCGAGCACCGCGGGCACGAGCGCCTGCACCAGCCACCACAGCGTGGCGAAGCCGATGCCGGCGAGCAGGGCACGCGCCTGACGCCGCGCGTTCCACCACAGGTAGCGGAGCGGGCTGCGGATGTCGGGCAGGCCGGGATCGGCCTCAGGAAGGGAGCGCATGGTCTGACAAGGTTGACAAGCCGGCGCCCGGCCCGGCAAACGGTTTTTCGCCTGGCTAACGATCGGGCACGTGCCGGAACGTGCGCACGGTGTAGAGCAACGTGACCAGGGCGGTCAGCGCGAGCAGCAGGTAGCCCACGGTGTACGACCCGGACGCGCCGTAGACGGCCCCCATCACCAGCGGCGGGAAGTACCCGCCGAGCCCGCCGGCCGCGCCCACGAGCCCCGTCACCGTCCCGACCTTCGACGCCTCGACGAGCTCGGCCACCAGGGCGAAGACGCCGCCCGTGCCGAGCCCGAGGAAGAAGGCGATGAGCACGAAGCAGGCCCCGGCGGGCACCTCGGCGGGCGGCCGGAACGACAGCGCGACCGCCATCACGACCGTCCCGGCCAGCGAGATGAGCAGCACCCTGACCGGCCCGATCCGGTCGGACAACGTGCCGCCGATCGGCCGGGCGGCGACGGCGGCGATCGAGAAGCCGGCCGTGCGCAGCCCGGCGCCCGTCTGGGCGAAGTGGTAGACGTTCTGCAGCAGGGTCGGCAGGTACGTCGAGAACGCCACGAACCCGCCGAAGGTGACGGCGTACAGGAAGGCGCACTGCCAGGTGGCCCTGAGCTTCGTCGCCTCGCGCATCCTGGGCAGGGCCGGGGCGGTGGCGGGCGACCAGGCGGGCGAGTCGCGGCTGCCGCCGATCATGATCACGCCCATCAGGGCGAGCACCGCGGCCATGAGCAGGTGGGTCGCGAACCGGCCGAACTCCTCCACCAGGCGGGGGGTGAAGAACGCCGACAGCGCGGTGCCGCCCATGCCGGCGCCGAACACGCCGGTGGCGAACCCTCTGCGGGCGGGCTCGTACCAGGCGTTGACGAACGGGATGCCGATGGCGAACGACGTGCCGGGGACGCCCAGCAGGAACCCCCAGAACAGCAGCCACCCGTACGACTCGGACCAGCCCACGAGCAGGACGGGCACGATCGACACGAAGCAGATGACCGCGAACATGCGCCGCCCGCCGAGCCGGTCGGCCAGCACGCCCACCGGGATGCGCCCGAGCGAGCCGACCAGCACCGGGATCGCGACAAGCAGCGAGGTCTGTGTCGCGGACAGGTGCAGCTGCCTGCTGTAACTGCCCGACAGGGGGCCGATGAGGTTCCAGGCCCAGAACGTCACGGCGAAGGCCGCCGTGGCCAGCGCCAGGTTCCGCACCTGACCTTTACGAAGCACAGACATACACCCTGTGTAACAGAGGGTCACCTTCTGTGATGAAGTGGGGGTATGAGCGCCGAGGATCTCCTGCTGAAGACCGGTCGGTTCCTCCGCAGATCGGCCACCAGCGGTGACCTGCGGACTCTCTATCTGAAAGGCGGCACGGAAGGCGACGCCTTCTACCGCGACCGGTGGAGCCACGACAAGGTGGTGCGCTCGACGCACGGCGTGAACTGCACCGGTTCGTGCTCGTGGAAGGTGTTCGTCAAGGACGGCATCATCACCTGGGAGACGCAGGAGACCGACTATCCGGGCGTGGGCCCCGACCGGCCGGAGTACGAGCCGCGCGGCTGCCCGCGCGGGGCGGCCTTCTCCTGGTACACCTACTCGCCGACGCGGATCCGCTACCCGTACGCGCGGGGCGTGCTGGTGCAGCTCTACCTGGAGGCGCGGGAGCGGCTGGGCGACCCGGTGGCCGCCTGGGCCGAGGTCACCACCGATCCGGAGAAGCGGGCGAGCTACCAGGGCGCGCGCGGCCGGGGCGGGCTCGTCCGGGTGACCTGGGACCTGGCCGTCGAGATGATCGCCGCGGCGCACGTGCACACCATCCAGGCGTACGGGCCGGACCGGGTCGCGGGGTTCTCCCCCATCCCGGCGATGTCGATGGTCTCCCACGCCGTCGGCTCCCGGTTCGTGTCGCTGATCGGCGGCACGATGCTCTCCTTCTACGACTGGTACGCCGACCTGCCGGTGGCCTCGCCGCAGGTGTTCGGCGACCAGACCGACGTCCCGGAGTCGGCCGACTGGTGGGACGCCGCGTACCTGATGATGTGGGGCTCCAACGTCCCGGTCACCCGCACGCCGGACGCCCACTGGATGGCCGAGGCGCGCTACCGGGGCCAGAAGGTCGTGGTGGTCTCGCCCGACTTCAGCGACGCGGCCAAGTTCGCCGACGAGTTCCTGAGCGTGCGTCCCGGCACGGACGGCGCCCTGGCCATGGCCATGGGCCACGTGCTGCTGAAGGAGTTCTTCGTCGACCGCGAGGTGCCGTACTTCACCGGCTACGTCAAGCGCTGCACCGACCTGCCCTTCCTGGTCACGCTGCGCGAGCACGAGGACGCGTACGTGCCGGACAAGTTCCTCACGGCCAAGGACCTGGGCTCGGCGGAGGAGGCGGCCGAGTGGAAGACCGTGCTCATGGCCGGGTCCGGCGAGCCGGTGGTCCCGAACGGCTCGGTCGGCTTCCGCTGGACCGACTCCGGCGAGGGCCGCTGGAACCTCGATCTGGACGTCGACCCGAAGCTCACCCTGTACGGCGGCGAGTGCGTCCAGCTCCTGCTGCCGCGCTTCGACGGCGAGGGCGCCCTGCGCCGGGGCGTGCCGGTCGCCCGCGTCGGCGGACGGCTGGTGACGACGGTGTTCGACCTGCTGCTCGCCCAGTACGGCGTCCCCAGGCCGGGCCTGCCGGGCGTCTGGCCGGGCGGGTACGACGACGCGGCCGAGCCGTACACGCCGGGCTGGCAGGAGCCGGTCACCGGCGTCCCGGCCGAGCGGGTGGTCAAGATCACCCGCGAGTTCGCCAGGACGGCGGAGACCACCCGCGGCCGCTGCATGATCATCATGGGCGCGGGCGCCACCCAGTGGTTCCACGGCGACACCATCTACCGGGCGTTCCTGTCGCTGCTGCTGCTGACCGGCTGCCAGGGGCGCAACGGCGGCGGCTGGGCCCACTACGTCGGCCAGGAGAAGTGCCGCCCGCAGAGCGGCTGGGCGGTGCTGGCCGGCGCGCTCGACTGGTCGCGCCCGCCGCGGCAGGCGCCCGGCACGCCGTACTGGTACCTGCACACCGACCAGTGGCGTTACGACCGGTTCGACGCCGGCGCGCTGACCTCGCCGCTCGGGCCCGGCGCGTTCCGCGGCAGGCACACGGCCGACCTGGTGGCCGAGGCCGTGCGCAACGGCTGGATGCCGATGTCGCCCGCCTTCGACCGCAACCCGCTGGAGCTGGGCGAGCACGAGGACCCCGTGGCGTACACGCTGGAGGAGCTGCGGCAGGGCAGGCTCCGGCACGCCGCCGAGGACCCCGACGACCCGGCCAACTGGCCGCGGGTGCTGACCCTGTGGCGGTCGAACCTGCTCGGCTCGTCGGCCAAGGGCAACGAGTACTTCCTGCACCACCTGCTCGGCGCCACGTCCAACCTGGAACACCCCGACCCCGAGGCGCCGAGGGGCAAGCTGGACCTGCTGCTCACGCTCGACTTCCGGATGACGTCCTCGACGGTCTACTCCGACATCGTGCTGCCCGCCGCCACCTGGTACGAGAAGTACGACCTGTCCTCGACGGACATGCACCCGTTCGTGCACGCGTTCAACCCGGCCATCTCGCCGCCCTGGGAGACCAGGACGGACTTCGCCGCCTTCCACGCCATCGCCAGGGCCTTCAGCGCGCTGGCCAAGGAGCGGCTGGGGGTGCGCAGGGACGTCGTGGTGGTCCCGTACCAGCACGACACGCCGGGCGAGACCGGGCAGCCCGGCGGGCGCGCGTCCGGCGCGCCGGAGCCGACGCTGAAGGTGGTCGAGCGCGACTACGGCGCGGTCGCGGAGCAGCTGGCCGCGCTCGGCCCGCTCACCGAGCGGCTCGGCCTCCAGGTCAAGGGCGTGACCTTCATGCCGGACGAGGAGGTCGCCTGGCTCGGCCAGCGCTGCGGCCTGGTGCCGCGCGGCGTGGCGAAGGGCCGTCCCGAGCTGGACACCGACGCCAAGGCGTGCGAGACGATCCTCGCGCTGTCCGGGGTGAGCAACGGCAGGCTGGCCGCCCAGGGTTTCCGCCAGCTCGCCCGGCGCACCGGCCGCAGCTTCGACGACCTGATGGACGAGGGTCACCGCATCGTCTTCGCCGACACCCAGGCCCGGCCCACGCACATCGCGGCCAGCCCGGAGTGGTCGGGCAAGGAGGCGCACGACCGCCGCTACTCGCCGTTCACGATCAACGTCGAGAACGGCAAGCCCTGGCACACGCTCACCGGTCGCATGCACTTCTTCCTCGACCACGACTGGATGCACGAGTACGGCGAGGCCCTGCCGGTCTACCGGCCGCCGCTGGACATGGCCGAGCTCTTCGGCGAGAGCGCCACCCTGCGCTACCTGACCCCGCACTCCAAGTGGTCGATCCACTCCGAGTACCAGGACAACCTGCTCATGTTGTCGCTGTCGCGCGGCGGCCCGACCATCTGGATGTCCACCGAGGACGCGACCCGGCTCGGCATCGCCGACAACGACTGGATCGAGGCGGTCAACCGCAACGGCGTCGTGGTGGCCCGGGCCATCGTGTCCCACCGCATGCCGAAGGGCACGGTCTACATGTTCCACGCCCAGGACCGGCTGATCGACGTGCCGAAGTCGGAGGAGACCGGCCGCCGCGGCGGCATCCACAACGCGCTGACCAGGGTGCTGATCAAGCCCACGCACATGATCGGCGGCTACGCCCAGCTCTCGTACGCCTTCAACTACCTCGGCCCCACGGGCAACCAGCGGGACGAGGTCACCACCATTCGCCGCAGGTCGCAGGAGGTGCGCTACTGATGAAGATCATGGCTCAGATCGCCATGGTGATGAACCTGGACAAGTGCATCGGCTGTCACACCTGTTCCGTCACCTGCAAACAGACCTGGACGAACCGTCCCGGCGTCGAGTACGTCTGGTTCAACAACGTCGAGACCCGCCCCGGCCAGGGCTACCCCCGCCGGTACGAGGACCAGGAACGCTGGCGGGGCGGCTGGAAGCTCGACCGCAGGGGCCGCCTGACACTGCGCGCCGGAGGCCGGTTCCGCAAGCTGGCCACCATCTTCGCCAACCCGCTCATGCCCTCCATCCAGGACTACTACGAGCCCTGGACCTACGACTACGAGAACCTGACCCGCGCCCCGCTCTCCGACGACGTCCCGGTGGCGCCGCCGAGGTCGCTGATCAGCAACGAGCCCATGAAGATCCGCTGGAGCGCCAACTGGGACGACAACCTGGGCGGCGACCCGTCCCCCGACCCGGTGCTGGGCAAGGTGTCGGAGCAGGTCAGGCTGGACTTCGAGCAGGCGTTCATGTTCTACCTGCCGCGCATCTGCGAGCACTGCCTGAACCCGTCCTGCGTGGCCTCGTGCCCGTCGGGGGCCATGTACAAGCGGGCCGAGGACGGGATCGTCCTGGTGGACCAGGACAGTTGCCGGGGCTGGCGGATGTGCGTGACGGGGTGCCCGTACAAGAAGGTCTACTTCAACCACCGGACCGGCAAGGCCGAGAAGTGCACCTTCTGCTACCCGCGGGTCGAGGTGGGGCTGCCGACGGTGTGCTCGGAGACCTGCGTGGGCCGCCTGCGCTACCTCGGGGTGCTGCTCTACGACGCCGACCGGGTGAGCCAGGCCGCCTCGGTGGCCGACGAGCGCGACCTGTACGAGGCCCAGCTCGGCGTCTTCGTCGACCCCGACGACCCGGCCGTGGCCACGGCGGGGCTGCCGGCCGACTGGATCGAGGCGGCCCGCAGATCCCCCGTATACGACCTGATTATGAAATATCGCATAGCGCTCCCCTTGCACCCGGAGTACCGGACGTTGCCGATGGTCTGGTACGTCCCGCCGCTCTCCCCCGTCGTGGACGCCCTGGCGAACACCGGGCACGACGGCGAGGACGCGGACAACCTGTTCGCCGCCATCGAGTCGCTGCGCATCCCCGTGGAGTACCTGGCCGAGCTGTTCACCGCGGGCGATCCCGTGCCGGTGACGGCCGCGCTGCGCCGGCTGGCCGCGATGCGCTCGTACATGCGGGGGGTCAACCTGGGGCAGGAGCCGGTCCTGCCGGACACCGGCCTGACCGAGGACGACATCAGGGCCATGTACCGCCTGCTGGCCCTGGCCAAGTACGAGGAGCGGTACGTGATCCCGACCGCGTACGGCAACGTGCCCGGCGTGGTCGAGGAGGCCGGCTGCAGCCTCGACTACTACGGCGGCCCCGGCATGCAGGCCCCCTTCGGGGAGGCGTCGGGCAGGCCGCTGCCGGTCTCCGTCGAGTCCTTCCACGGGCTCAAGGACCGCCAGACCAGCGACGAGATCACCCACGACCGGGTGAACCTCCTCAACTGGGACGGCCGGGGCATCCCAGCAGGTCTCTTCCCCCCGAAGAAGGGGAAATCATGAACAAGGCCGTGATCTGGCAGGCCGCCGCGCACCTGCTCGCCTACCCCGACGAACGTTTCCACCGCCGCCTGCCGCTGATCAGGGAGGCCGCCGAGCCGCACTTCGCGGCGTTCCTGGCGCGGATCGCGGACCTGGACGCGGGCGACCTGGCCGCGCACTACGTCGACACGTTCGACCTGCACCGGCGCTGCTGCCTCTACCTGACCTACTACACCGACGGCGACACCCGCCGCCGCGGCGCGTCCCTGGCCGCGCTCAAGCAGCGTTACCGCGTGGCCGGCTGGGAGCTGCTGGACGACGAGCTGCCCGACTTCCTGCCGGTCGTGCTGGAGTTCGCGGCGCTCGACCCGTCCGGCGTGGCGTTGCTGAGGGAGCATCGCGTCGGGCTCGATCTGCTGCTGTCCGCCCTGACCGAGCTGGGCTCGCCGTACGCGGAGGTGATCGGGGTGGTGTGCGCGGCGCTGCCGCCGCCCACGGCCGCCGAACGCGCCGCCGCGCACCGCCTGGCCGCCGGGGGGCCGCCGGCCGAGACCGTGGGAGGGTACCGGTGAGCTGGGGCGAGAGCATGTTGTGGGTGGTCACGCCGTACGTCACCCTGGTGATCTTCATCGGCGGCCTGATCTGGCGGTACCGGTACGACAAGTTCGGCTGGACCACCCGGTCGTCGCAGCTCTACGAGAGCCCGCTGCTGCGCGTGGCCAGCCCGGTGTTCCACTACGGCCTGATCTTCGTGATCATCGGGCACGTGACCGGCCTGCTCGTCCCGCTCTCCTGGACGGACGCGATCGGCGTGTCGAACGAGGCGTACCACGCCAACGCCCTGATCTGGGGCGGCCTGGCCGGGCTGGCCACGCTGGTGGCGCTGGCCCTGCTGGTCTACCGCCGCCGGACGAACGGGCCCGTCTTCCTGGCCACGACGAAGAACGACAAGACCATGTACGTGGTGCTCGCCGCGGCGATCGTCGCGGGCGTGGTGACGACGGTGGCGGGGTTCGTGCCGAGCGAGGTGAGCTACCGGACGACGGTCGCCCCCTGGTTCCGCGGCATCTTCGTGCTCGCCCCGGACGCCACCGCGATGGGGCACGCGAGCGTCCTTTACAAGGTGCACACCGTGATCGGGATGGCGTTGTTCGTGCTTTTCCCGTTCAGCCGCCTCGTGCACGCGCTTTCGGCCCCGATAACCTATTTGTTCCGCCCTTACATCGTGTATCGGGCCCGGTCCCGATAGCGCGCCGCGCCGCCCGGAACGGGGGCGGGTGCGTCAGAATCGTTGGCTGTGGAGCACGGGTACACCAACAGCACGGTCGGCGACGGCGCTCTGGTCGTCAAGTGTTACCAGGGCCCGGAGGCCGCCTTCAGGCTGGGCACGGAGAGCAGGTACCTGCGCCGGCTGCGCGGCCGGCTGCCGGTGCCGCGCGTGCACCAGATCACCGCCACGAGCCTGACCACCCGCTTCGTGGCCGGCGCCCACGGCCAGGACCTGCTGGACGAGGGCCGCGCCGCCGAGGTGCTGGCCGAGTGCGGCCGGGTCCTGGCCCGCATCCACCGCCTCGGCATCGTGCACGGCGACTACGGTCCCCAGAACCTGCTGTTCGACCCCGCCACGTTCGAGACCACCGCGATCCTCGACTGGGAGTGGGCCCATCCGGGCCGGCCGGTGGAGGACCTCGCCTGGTGCGAGTGGATCGTCCGCAGCCACCACCCCGAGCACGTGGCCCTGCTGCCGCGCTTCTTCGACGCCTACGGCGGGCCGGTGCCGTCCTGGGCCGAGCGGCAGGCGTCGATGGTGGCGCGCTGCCGCGACCTGCTGGAGTTCTGCGGCCGGTGGGAGCCGGGCGGGGGCGGCGAGAAGTTGTGGCGCGAACGCCTCGACCTCACCGCCGCCTGGAGCGCCTGACGCGTCGCGCGATGCCCGAGCCCCGGGAGGCGAGGCTCGGACGTCCTCGACCGGGATCAGCCGCAGTGGCTCCAGCCGCTGGTCCACACGTACGGCGACTCGTCCCAGGCGCCGCCCCACTTGACGCAGGTGTTCACGGCCGACAGGATCACCGGTCCCGCGTACGACTTGAACTCACCGGCGTCGGTCTTGGTCGCGCCGCCCTGCACGCTCAGCGTCGCCCGCATCCACCGCGTGTACGGCGTCTTGTTGACCGTCACCACGCAGTTCTTGCCGGTGCCGGAGTTGTAGGACAGGTAGATCGTGCCCAGCGCCGTGCTGCCGGACTTGAACGGGTGCGAGTCGATGACGCGGAACCCGGACCCGCACACGCCGGCCGGGTCCACGGCGGCGACGGCGGCCTGTGCGGGCAGGGCGCCGGCCAGACCGCAGGCGAGCACGCCCGCGGCGAAGAGCGTCTTGGTGATCGTGCGCATGTTCATCCTTACTGTCGCTCCTGAACGTCCGTCAGCTTCGCGCAGCGAGTGATCAAGAAGGCGAACGGCAGGCGAACAACACACAAATGCGATTTCGGTTCCCCCGTAATCCACGGCCTTCCGGCCCGGCCGGAGGACGGTCACCCCGGTGCGGGCGGGTCTCCGGCGACATGCGGGCTGCTTTGGGGCAGGATCCCAGCCATGGTGTCGGTATTGCAGAATGTCGCGATCGACTGCGCGGATCCGTACGAGCTCGCCCGGTTCTGGAGCGAGGTGACCGGCTGTCCCGTCCACCCGGAGGACCGCCCGGGCGACGAGGAGGTGCGGGTGATGCTGAAGGAGGGCCCGATCCTGCACTTCAACAAGGTGCCGGAGCCGAAGGCGGCCAAGAACCGGCTGCACCTGTGCCTGCGTCCCGGCTCCACGCGCGACGAGGAGGTCGAGCGCCTGGTGCGCCGGGGCGCCACGCTGATCGCCGACCTGCGCGAGCCGGACGGCACGGGCTGGGCGGTGCTCGCCGACCCCGAGGGCAACGAGTTCTGCGTCCTGCGCAGCGCCGCCGAGCGCGCCGGGACGGCCCCGCACCCCTGAGCCGTCCCGCGTGACCGCGCCCCGCACGGCCCGTCCCGGGGCCGTGCGGGCCTCAGCCCTTGATGGAGATGAGCTGCCGCAGGTGCGCCACGACCTCCACCAGGTCCCGCTGCGCGGCCATCACCGACTCCAGGTCCTTGTACGCCCCCGGGATCTCGTCGATCACCCCGGGATCCTTGCGGCACTCGACCCCGAACGTCTGCTCCTCCAGGTCCTTGACCGTGAACGTCTTCTTGGCCTTGGTCCTGCTCATCTTCCGCCCGGCCCCGTGCGAGGCCGAGTTGAACGCCCGCGGGTTCCCCAGCCCCTTCACGATGTACGTGCCGGTGGCCATCGAGCCCGGGATGATCCCCAGGTCCCCGCTGCCCGCCCGGATCGCCCCCTTACGGGTGACGAGCACGTCCACCCCGTCGTAGCGCTCCTCGGCCACGTAGTTGTGGTGGCAGGAGATGGGCTGGTCGAAGCCGATGCCCGGCAGGTGGCGGCGCAGGACGTCGCAGACCAGGCCCATCATCAGCGCCCGGTTGCGGCGCGCGTAGTCCTGGGCCCAGTACAGGTCGCGGCGGTAGGCGTCCATCTCCGGGGTGTGGCCGAGGAACACCGCCAGGTCCCGGTCCACCAGGCCCTGGTTGTGTGACAGGCCGCGGGCCACCCCGATGTGGTGCTCGGCCAGCTCCTTGCCGATGTTGCGCGACCCCGAGTGCAGGACCACCCACACCCAGCCCTCGTCGTCGGCGCACACCTCCAGGAAGTGGTTGCCGCCGCCCAGCGTGCCCATCTGCGCCTCGGCCCGCTCGCGGCGGCCGTGGACGGCCGGGGCCAGGTCGTCGAACTCGCGCCAGAACTCCGCCCACCCGGCCGTCCGCATCCCGTGCACCTTGGCGGGATCGACGGGCCGCTTGTGGTGCTGGAAGCCGACGGGGACCGCCTGCTCCAGCTTCCCCCGCAGGTAGGCCAGGTTGTCGGGAAGCTGCGAGGCCTTGTACGACGTCTTGACGGCGGTCATCCCGCAGCCGATGTCCACCCCGACGGCCGCCGGCGACACCGCGTCCTTCATCGCGATGACCGACCCGACCGTCGCCCCCTTGCCGTGGTGCACGTCGGGCATGACGGCGACGCCATGGACCCAGGGCAGGTTGGCCACGTTCCGCAGCTGCTGCATCGCCTGCGGGTCGACCGTCTCCGGCTCCGCCCACATCCGCAGCGGATGCCTGGTCCCGCTCACCTCGTTGTACGCCATGTCGCCTCCTCCCGTCCGCCTGCAAGAACATGATCTATCTGGCCAGACACGACATACCCCCTGCAACCGAATTAGCACGGCCACCGCGACCGGAGATCTTGGCAAGGCCGGGCCGGGTCCGCGCTTCATTGGCTATGGTGACCGTGGTGTGCCGACATACACCCTGTATGCGCGCACCCGGGAGATATACCGTTGAGAACGGCCCGACCCCTCCAACCGATCGTGGCCGGGCGCCAGCTCGCCGTCGCGGAGAAAACGGGGCGCACATGATCGCCGTCGCCGACCAGCCGGACGAGCAGCCGCTGGTCCACCAGGCGCTCGTCTACTCCAGCGACGCCGGCTTCCTGGCCGCGGCCGTGCCCTTCTGCCGCGACGGGCTGGCCGCGCGCGACAGGGTGCTCGTGGTGACCACGGCCGCCACCCTCGACCTGCTCACGCGGGCCCTCGGCGGCGACGCGGGCGACGTCGAGTTCGCCGAGGCCGGCGGCTGGTACGACGCCCCCGGCCGCACCCTGGCCGCCTACGGCCGCTACCTCGACGCCCATCCCCGGGCCAGGGTGATCGGCGAGCCCGTCTGGCACGGCCGCACCCCGGCCGAGGAGGCCGAGTGGACCCGGTACGAGTCGGTGGTCAACGCCGCCTTCGCCGCCCGCGCGGCCTGGATGGTCTGCGCCTTCGACACGCGCGCGGTGCCGGACCGGGTCGTCGGCGGCGCCCGCCGGACCCATCCGGGGCTGCTGACCGGTGACGGCCCCCGTGCCAGCACCGATTACGTCGAGCCCGAGTCCTTCAGCTTCGCCTCCGACCACGACCCGCTGCCGCCTCCGCCGCCCGGGGCCACCGGGCTGCGCTTCGACGGCGACCTGCACCGCGTGCGCCGGCACGTGCGGGCGACCGCCGAACGGCTCGGCCTGTCCCGCGCCCTGACCGACCGCCTGCTGCTGACCGTCAACGAGGTCGCCGCCAACGCCGTCGAGCACGGCGGCGGGCACGGCGACCTCGCGATCTGGACCGACGGGAACGCCGTCGTGTGCGACGTGACCGACCCGGGCAAGCTGACGGCCGTCCTGCCCGGCTACCTGCCGCCCGCCCCGACCGCCCTGCGCGGGCACGGCCTGTGGGTGGTGCGCCAGCTCTGCGACCTGCTCCAGGTGCGCTCGGAGCCGGCCGGGACCCGCTTCCGCCTGCACCTGCTGCGCGAGTGACGACGCGGGGCCGCCGCAGGGCTCAGCGCTTGGGGCCGGCGTCCGTCCAGCCGGCTTCCAGGACGGCCTCGGAGCTCGACACCGTGCCCGGCTCAAGGCCCTTCCGCAGGCCGCCCGGCTCGATCAGGACGCTCTCGGTGCCCAGCGCCCGCCCGGTGGCCTCGTCGAAGATCAGGCGGCTCTCCCGCAAGCCGGTGCGCTCGTCGCTCTGCCGGATGGCCGCGGCCGTGCCGGTACGCCCCTCGGCGTCGGTGACGTTCTCGATGACCTTGACGGAGTCGAGCCCGGCCAGCATGCGGAAGGCGGCGCCGCGCACCTGCGGTGTCACCGGCATGGAGACGATCAGCCCCACGCTGACCGTGAACAGCCAGGTGTCGGCAGCCATCTCCACGCTGGACGACTCGGTCGAATGCCCGTCGTAGGAGTCGAGCAGCCACTTCTTCAGCTTCGCCGGCTCGTCCGGCAGGCCGCGCAGGTCCTTCATCGTGACGTTGCGGCCGAGCCAGAACACCTTGTCGCCGTCGAGCAGGGGGCTGTGCGAGGTCGTGGCCTTGTCCGGGGTGGTCCGCAGGGTCAGCGGGGTCACCTTCTTCACCGGCACGACCACCTCGACCCCGGCGGGCGAGCCCGCCTGCTCCCAGGCCAGCCGGTCGGCCTCGCTCGCGGGCAGCGCGCCGAGCCGACGGGTGCGGCTCCACTGCTCGCCGCCGGTCGCGCGCGGCGTCCACTCCTCGTTGCGCTGCCGGTCCACCATCAGGTACCCGCCCTTGACGGCGGGGTAGGCGTACCTGCTCACCGTCACGGTGTACCACCAGTCGCCGGTACGGTCGGGCTGCCGGTCGGCCTTCTCCGCGGCGGCCAGCAGCACCTCCCTGGCCGACAGCGTGACCTTGCGCGGCGTCGCCGACGCGCTCTGCCCGGCCTGCGGAGCCTGCTTCCGGGGCGCCGGAGCCGCGTTCCCCGCCACCACGACGGCCACCGCGGTGGCCCCCGCCGCGAGGGCCGCGAGCCCCCACACCGGCCGTACGGCCGGGCGCCGGCGCCGGGACCCGCGCGGCCCGGACATGGCGTGCGCGAGCTCGGCGGCCCTGGTGCGCTCGTCCACCGGCCGGTCGCCGAGGTGCGCGGGCCGCGCGGCCCGGAGTTCGTCCATCGGGTTCATGACCACTCCTCGCTGAGGTTGCGCACGTAGGGGCGGGACGGTTCGGCGGACTCCATGGCTCGCGCGAGCCGCTTGCGGGCCCGGTGCAGCCGGACGCGGAAGGCCGCCGACGAGCAGCCGACGACCCGGGCGCCCTCCTTGGGCGACAGCCCGTGCCAGGCGACCAGCATGAGCACCTCCCGGTCGTCCTCGTGCAGCTCGGCCAGCGCCCGCAGCACGCCCATGCGCTCGGTCACCTGCTCGGCCACGTCCGGGCGGCCGTCCTCGGTCCACGAGCTCAGCTCGGCGGCCAGCGCGTCCCTGCGCGCCTGTGAGCGGGCGTCGTCGCGCAGGAGGTTGCGCGCCACGCCGAGCAGCCACGGCAGCGGCGGCTCCGGCACGTCGTCCAGCCGCCGCCACGCGATGGCGAACGTCTCGCTCACCACCTCGTCGGCCACCTGCCGGCCCGCACGACTGACCGCGTAGGCCCACACCCGTTGTCGGCATTCGTCGTACATGCCGGTGAAACGGTGGGAATCATCCGTCACCGCGCAGCCCCTTCGTCCCTGATGCGTTCTTCTGACACCGGGAAGTGGGGCGAACGCCCCTGTTGTTACAGCTCGTCCTCCGCGTTGTTACAGCTCGTCCTCCGCGGAACGCGAAAAGCCCCGCCCCGGGTGGCGTTCCGGGACGGGGCTCCGCGACAGGCGCTACTTGGCGTTGGCCTTGAGGTAGTCGCTGTTCATCTGGGCGATCGTGTCCAGCGGGATGCCCTTGGGGCACACCGCCGTGCACTCGCCGGTGTTCGTGCAGCCGCCGAAGCCCTCGGCGTCCATCTGGTCCACCATGGCCTTCGCGCGGCTCAGGCGCTCGGGCTGGCCCTGCGGCAGCAGGCTGAGGTGGGTGATCTTGGCGGCGGTGAACAGGGAGGCCGAGCCGTTCGGGCAGGCGGCCACGCAGGCGCCGCAGCCGATGCAGGTCGCGGCGTCGAACGCGGCGTCGGCGTCCTCCTTGCGCACCGGGACGCTGTGCGCGTCCGGGGCCGAGCCGGCCGGGACCGAGACGAAGCCGCCCGCCTGGATGATGCGGTCGAACGCGCTGCGGTCCACGACCAGGTCCTTGACCACCGGGAACGGCGCGGCGCGCCACGGCTCGATGGTGATCTCGGCGCCGTCCTCGAAGTGGCGCATGTGCAGCTGGCAGGTCGTCGTGGCGCGCTGCTCGCCGTGCGCCACGCCGTTGATGACCATGCCGCACATGCCGCAGATGCCCTCGCGGCAGTCGTGGTCGAAGGCGATCGGGTCGTCGCCCTCCAGGATCAGCCGTTCGTTCAGCACGTCCAGCATCTCCAGGAACGACATGTCCGGGGACACGTCCTCCACCCGGTACGTCACCATGCGCCCGGCGTCCGAGGGGGCGCTCTGACGCCAGACCTTGAGGGTCAGGTTCACTTGTAGCTCCGCTGGGTCATCTTGACGTACTCGTACTCGAGCGGTTCCTTGTGCAGCACCGTCTCGCCGGAGGGCGTGCGCTCCCAGGCCGAGACGTGCGCGAAGTGCTCGTCGTCGCGCAGGGCCTCGCCGTCGGGGTCCTGCGACTCGGCGCGGAAGTGGCCGCCGCAGGACTCGGTGCGGACGAGGGCGTCCAGGCACATGAGCTCGGCCAGGTCGAAGAAGTCGGCGACGCGGCCGGCCTTCTCCAGGACCTGGTTCAGCTCCTCGGCGGTGCCGGACACCTTGACGTTCTTCCAGAACTCCTCGCGCAGCTCGGGGATGCGCTCCAGGGCCTTGCGCAGCGACTCCTCGGTGCGCTCCATGCCGCAGTAGTCCCACATGAGCTTGCCCAGCTCGCGGTGGAAGGAGTCGGGGGTGCGGGTGCCGTTCACCGACATCAGGCGGTCGATCCTGGTCCGGACCTTGATCTCCGCCTCGGCCACGGCCTCCTCGTCCACCTCGCCGTACGGGCCGTTGGCCAGGTAGTCGCCGATCGTGGTGGGCAGCACGAAGTATCCGTCGGCCAGGCCCTGCATCAGCGCCGAGGCGCCGAGCCGGTTCGCGCCGTGGTCGGAGAAGTTGGCCTCGCCGATCACGAACAGGCCGGGGATCGTGGACTGCAGGTCGTAGTCCACCCACAGGCCGCCCATCGTGTAGTGGACGGCGGGGTAGATGCGCATCGGCACGTCGTACGGGTTCTCGCCGGTGATGCGCTCGTACATCTCGAAGAGGTTGCCGTACTTCTTCTCCACGGCGTCGCGGCCGAGCCGGCCGATGGCGTCGCGGAAGTCGAGGTAGACGCCGAGCCCGCCGGGGCCCACGCCGCGGCCCTCGTCGCAGACGTTCTTGGCGGCGCGGGAGGCGATGTCACGCGGGACGAGGTTGCCGAAGGCCGGGTAGATGCGCTCCAGGTAGTAGTCGCGCTCCTCCTCCGGGATGTCGCCGGGGGCCCGGTCGTCGCCCTTGCGCAGCGGCACCCACACGCGGCCGTCGTTGCGCAGCGACTCCGACATCAGCGTCAGCTTCGACTGGTACTCGCCGGAGACCGGGATGCAGGTCGGGTGGATCTGCGTGTAGCACGGGTTCGCGAAGTACGCCCCGCGCTCGTGCGCCCGCCAGATGGCCGTCGTGTTGCAGCCCTTGGCGTTCGTGGACAGGAAGAACACGTTGCCGTAACCGCCGGTGGCCAGCACCACGGCGTCGGCCAGGTGCCGCTCGATCTCGCCGGTCACCATGTCGCGCACGATGACGCCGCGCGCCCGGCCGTCGGAGACGATCAGGTCGAGCATCTCGTGGCGGGTGTGCATCTCCACGGTCCCGGCCGCGATCTGCCGCTCCAGCGCCTGGTAGGCGCCCAGCAGAAGCTGCTGGCCCGTCTGGCCGCGGGCGTAGAACGTGCGGGAGACCTGGGCGCCGCCGAACGAGCGGGTGTCCAGCAGGCCGCCGTACTCGCGGGCGAACGGCACGCCCTGGGCCACGGCCTGGTCGATGATGTTCACCGACACCTGGGCCAGGCGGTAGACGTTCGACTCGCGGGCGCGGAAGTCGCCGCCCTTGACGGTGTCGTAGAACAGCCGGTAGATCGAGTCGCCGTCGCCGCGGTAGTTCTTGGCGGCGTTGATGCCGCCCTGGGCGGCGATGGAGTGGGCGCGCCGGGGCGTGTCCTGGTAGCAGAACGACTTGACGTTGTAGCCCAGCTCGCCCAGGGTCGCCGCGGCCGAGCCGCCCGCCAGCCCGGTGCCGACGACGATCACGTGGAGCTTGCGCTTGTTGGCCGGGTTGACCAGCTTGGCGCTGAACTTCCGCTTCTCCCACCGCTCCTCGATGGGACCGGCGGGCGCCTTGGTGTCCCGGATCTCCGAGCCTTCGGTGTACTTCACTTCACAACTCCGAACGTGATGGCGAGGGGCGGGGCCAGGAAGCCGACGACCAGGACCGCCGAGACGAGGGCGGCCGTCAGGCGCAGGCCGCGGTAGCGGCTGCGGTTGGCCCAGCCCAGCGTCTGGAAGGCGCTCCAGATGCCGTGCCGCAGGTGCAGGCCGACCATGACGACGGCCACGAGGTAGATGAGGGTCACCCACCAGCGGGACGGGTCGAAGCCGGCGACCATGCGCTCGGCGGGCTCGGAGTCGAAGCCCTTGGGGTTGACGACGCCGAAGGTCAGGTCGAGCAGGTGCCAGATCACGAACAGCAGGATCGTCAGGCCGCCGAACCGCATGATGTGCGTGGCGTAGCCGTTGGCCTGCGACTTCTTGGCCACGTACTTGACCGGCCGGGCCTTGGCCGCCTTGCGCGCCAGCGAGATCGCGGCCCACATGTGCAGCACGACCGAGACGACGAGCCCGATCTCCAGGATCGTCAGCACCGTCCGGTACGGCGCGATGGGCTCGAGGAGCGTGCGCAGGGCGACGGCGTACTCGTTGAACGAGTCCTTGCCGAGGAAGATCTTGAGGTTGCCCAGCATGTGCAGGACGAGGAAGGACACCATCACGGCGCCCGTGACGGCCATGACGACTTTCTTGCCGTTCGACGAGCTCAGGAACCGGCTCGGCTTCTTGGACGTCGGTGCGGGCGAGGCACCCTTGGGGGCGTTAACAGGCGCGGTGGCGGCGCCGCGCTCTATCGTGGCAGTCACGTTTGAACGCTAGGTATCCAGCAATGATCCGTCCAAGTCATCGCGGATCTGGTTTCCATAGCTTCCGGCTATGATGCTTGGTTTATACGGTCGGCATAAGGAAAAATGCTCGGCCGGTGCGAGGAAAATCACATGCAGTTGCAGCAGCTCGCCTACTTCGTCGCGGTCGCGGAGACGAGGCACTTCACCCAGGCGGCCGAGCGCATGCGGGTCGCCCAGCCCTCGCTCAGCAAGCAGATCAAGGCCCTGGAGAACGACCTGGGCGCCCCGCTGTTCTCCCGCGCGCGCGGCAACGTCACGCTGACGGCCGCCGGCGAGGCGCTGCTGCCGCTGGCCCGCCGCATGCTGGCCGACGCCGACACCGCCCGGCAGGAGGTGGCCGAGCTGGCCGGCCTGCGCCGGGGCCGGGTGCGGCTGGGGGCCACGCCGTCGTTGTGCGCGGGCCTGCTGGCCGACGCGCTGGCGCGCTTCCATCGGGCGTACCCGGGGGTGGAGCTGCTGGTGGAGGAGGGCGGCTCGCGTGACCTGGTCAGGGCGCTGGCCAGGGGGCAGCTCGACCTGTCGCTGATCATCATGCCGCTGCAGAGCGACGACCCCTCCCTGGTCACCGAGGAGATCCTGCGGGAGAACCTGGTCGTGGTCGCGCCCTCGCACGAGCGGGCGCGGGGGCCGTACCTGCGGATCGAGGACCTGCGCGGCCGGCAGATGGTGATGTTCCGGCGCGGTTACGACCTGCGCGAGGCCACCCTCGCCGCCTGCCGCCAGGCCGGGTTCGAGCCCAGGTTCTCGGTGCAGGGCGGCGAGATGGACGCCGTGCTGCGGTTCGTGGAGGCGGGGCTCGGCGTGGCCGTGGTGCCGTCGATGGTGCTCGACGGGCGGCCCGGCCTGTCCGGCACGCCGCTGGCCCCGCCCGGCCTGAGCCGGACGATCGCCCTGGCCCACCGCAAGGACGTCGAACCCACCAGGGCCGCGCAGGCGTTCCGGGAGACCCTGCTCGCCTTCGTGGTCGAGGCCGGCCAGGAGGGCACGCTTCCGCAAGGGGTCGAACTCATCGCAGAATGAGCAGCAACAGCCCGACTCCCCCGGGAAGGCGTGTGTGACGGCAAACCTCAACGAGCCGCTGACACTGCTCCTCATCGAGGACGACGACGGCGACGCCTTCCTCGTCGAAGAACTGCTCAACCAGGCCGAGAGGCCACCGACGATCTTCTGGGCGCGCAGCCTCCAGGAGGCCAAGGCCAAGCTCGACCCGACGATCCAGTGCGTCCTCGTCGACCTCACCCTGCCCGACGCCAGCAGGCTGGAGGCGCTGGAGGAGGTGCTGGCGCTGGCGCCGCACGCGGCCGTGCTGGTCCTCACCGGCCTCAGGGACGTGCACGTCGGCGTGACCGCCGTGCAGGCGGGCGCCCAGGACTACCTGGTCAAGCAGGACATCGACGCCCGCCTGCTGGCCCGGTCGATCAGGTACGCCATGGAGCGCAAGCGCGCCGACCTGGCCCAGCTCAGGCTGTTCGAGGCCGAGCTGACCGCCAAGGAGAACGCCCGCCTGGAGAGCGGCCTGCTGCCCGTGCCCCTGCTGCGCACCGAGGCGATCACGCACCAGATCCGCTACCTGCCGGGCAACCAGGGAACCCTGCTGGGCGGCGACTTCCTCGACATGGTCCAGACCCCCGACGGCGCGGTGCACGTCGTGGTGGGCGACGTCTGCGGCCACGGGCCGGACGAGGCCGCGCTCGGCGTGGCGCTGCGCATCGCCTGGCGCACGCTGGTGCTGGCCGGGCAGACCGACGACACCCTGCTGCGCACGATGGACGCCCTCCTGCGCGCCGAGCGCAAGGCGCCAGAGATCTTCACCACGCTCTGCATGGCCACCTTCACGCCCGACCTGGGGCACGCCCGGATGCGCGTGGTCGGGCACCCGCCGCCGGTGCTGATCCGCGACGGCGTGCCCGCGGTGGTGGACGGCACGCCCTCGGGGCCGCCGCTCGGCATCTTCCCCGACGCCGAGTGGACGGTCATCGACGTGCCCCTGGGCGAGGAGTGGTCGATCATGCTCTACACCGACGGCCTGATCGAGGCGGCCGTCGGCGGGCGGAGGCAGCTGCTCGGCGTCGAGGGCCTGATCGGGCTGGTGCGCGAGCACGGCGTGATCGACCTCGACCGGCTGATCAGGCACGCCGGCACGCTCAGCGACGATCTCGCGGTGGTCGTGGTGTCGAGGAGGAAGGCATGAGCATCCATCCGCTGCCGCCGCCGAAGCTGCCGACCGGGCTCGGCCGGCTGCCGGCGGCCCGCTGGTTCCTGGCCATCGGCGTGCTGGGGGCGTTCGCGTTCGCGACCGGCGTGGTGGTCACCATGTCGATGATCGCGCACGCGCGGGCCCTGCGGCCGAGTCCCGAGCTGGCCGCCCAGCTCGACCGGCTCAACGTGGCGCTGATCGTGCTGTTCGGGGTGCTGCTGGCGGGCGGGGCGGGCCTGGCGTTCGTGATCAGGTACGCCGTACTCAAGCCCATCGACCAGCTCACCGAGCAGGTCCGCACGGTCGCCGCCGGCGACTTCGACCACCGGCTCGGCGTCGACCGGCCGGCCGAGCTGAGCGAGCTGTCCAGCCACGTCGACTCCATGCGCCGCCGCATCGTCTCGGCCTGGCGCGGGGCCGCCGACCAGGCCGACGAGCTGCGCAGGTCCAACGGCGAGCTGGAGCAGTTCGCCTACGTCGCCAGCCACGACCTGCAGGAGCCGCTGCGCAAGGTCGCCAGCTTCACCCAGATGCTGGAGCAGCGGTACGGCCCGCAGCTCGACGACCGCGCCCGCCAGTACATCCACTACGCGGTCGACGGCGCCAAGCGCATGCAGCTCCTGATCAACGACCTGCTCGACTTCTCCCGGGTGGGCCGGGTGAGCGGCGAGCGGGTGCCCACCGACTCGGGCGCGGCCCTGGACCGGGCCCTGGAGAACCTGTCGGCCACGATCGAGGACACCGGCGCCACCGTCACCCGGGAGAGCCTGCCCGTGGTCGAGGGCAACCGGATGCAGCTCACCCAGCTCTTCCAGAACCTCGTCGAGAACGCGGTCAAGTTCCGCTCCGAGGCCCCGCCGCGCGTGCGCCTGACGGCCGAGCGGAAGGGCGACATGTGGGAGTTCACCTGCTCCGACAACGGCATCGGCGTCGACCCCAAGTACGCCGACCGCATCTTCCTGATCTTCCAGCGGCTCCACCCCCGCGACGTGTACCCCGGCACCGGCATCGGCCTGGCGCTCTGCCGGAAGATCGTCGAGTACCACGGCGGGCAGCTGTGGCTCGACCCCGAACCGGCCGGCCAGGGCACGACGTTCCGCTGGACGCTGCCGGCGGCGGGAGGCGACGCATGACGGACTGGCGCCCGATCGAGGTGCTGCTCGTGGAGGACGACCAGGGGGACGTCCTGCTCACCAGGGAGGCGTTCGACCTCAACAAGGTGCGCAACCGGCTCAACGTGGTCAACGACGGCGAGCAGGCGATGGCGTACCTGCGGCGGGAGGGCGCCTACGCCGGCGCGCCGCGGCCGGACCTGATCCTGCTCGACCTCAACCTGCCCCGGATGAACGGCCTGGAGGTGCTGAGCGAGGTCAAGGCCGACGCCGTCCTGCGGACGATCCCCGTGGTGATCCTGACGACGTCGGAGGCGGAGGAGGACATCCTGCACAGCTACCGGCTGCACGCCAACGCCTATGTCGCGAAGCCGGTGGATTTTGAGCAATTTATCCGTGTTGTCCGGCAAATAGATGATTTTTTCGTGACCGTCGTGAAGCTGCCGGCGCCCGGCCCGCGGCCCTGACGCGGATACGTGACAGGAATCACAGTAGGTCATCGAAAAAGTGAGTGACCCCGCTCACAAAATCGTATGCGGTCGTCGTAACGTATCCCCCACCAATACGCGCCCAGAGCGGTACCGCACCCGCCGTACGCGCGCCCAGTGAAACGACCCGGACCCCCCTGTGTGCAGGGTCCGCGGGAGGTGGAGAGGTCCGCGATGACCCAGACGACGCCCGAAGCCCCGCTCAGAAGGCAACGTGCCCAGGTGAGGGTGCGCACGCTGCGCACCGACAGGTGGTGGCTGGTCCCGCTGCTGACCTTCCTCGGGCTCAGCTCGTTCCTCGTCTACGGCGTGTGGGCGATCATCGACGGCAGTTACTTCGTCGATCCGTACATCGCCCCGTTCGCCTCGCCCTGTCTGACCACGGCGTGCCCCGAGGGCGCGCGGCTGTTCGGGTGGGCGCCGATCGGCGACTGGTTCACCCTGCCGCCGGGGCTGCTCATCCTCGGCCTGCCGGGCGGGTTCCGGCTCACGTGTTACTACTACCGCAAGTCGTACTACCGGTCGTTCTGGCTGTCGCCGGCCGCGTGCGCCGTCCAGGAGCCGCACGGCAAGTACACCGGTGAGACCCGGTTCCCGCTGATCCTGCAGAACATCCACCGGTACTTCTTCTACGCGGCCATCGTGATCGGCCTCGTCCTGGCCTACGACGCCGTCCTGGCGCTGGTGCACAAGCCGCAGGGCCTCGGCACCTGGATCCTGGTCGTCAACGCCGTGCTGATCAACACGTACACGTTGTCGTGCCACTCCTGCAGGCACATCACCGCGGGCCGGCTCAACCACTTCTCCCGTCACCCGCTGCGCTACAAGGCCTGGACGTTCGTCTCCAAGCTCAACGCCAAGCACCAGCAGCTCGCCTGGGCCTCGATGTTCTCGGTCATGATCGCCGACTTCTACGTCCGCATGGTCGCCAAGGGCGTCATCGCCTTCCCGTTCGCATAAAGGACTTCTTCCAGTGGAAATCGAGCGTCACGAATACGACGTCGTCGTCATCGGTGCGGGCGGCGCCGGGCTGCGGGCCGCCATCGAGGCCCGTCAGCAGGGCAAGCGCACGGCGATCGTCTGCAAGTCGCTGTTCGGCAAGGCCCACACCGTCATGGCCGAGGGCGGCGCGGCCGCCGCGATGGGGAACGTCAACCCCGACGACAACTGGATGGTGCACTTCCGTGACACCATGCGGGGCGGCAAGTTCCTCAACAACTGGCGCATGGCCGAGCTGCACGCCAAGGAGGCCCCCGACCGCGTCTGGGAGCTGGAGGCCTGGGGCGCGCTGTTCGACCGCACCAAGGACGGCAAGATCAGCCAGCGCAACTTCGGCGGTCACGAGTACCCGCGGCTCGCACACGTGGGCGACCGTACCGGCCTGGAGCTGATCCGCACCCTCCAGCAGCGGGTCGTCGCGCTGCAGCAGGAGGACTTCGAGACGCACGGCGACCACGAGGCCTACATCAAGGTCTTCGCCGAGTGCACGATCACCCGCCTGCTGAAGGACGGCGACCGCATCTCCGGCGCGTTCGGCTACTGGCGCGAGACCGGCAACTTCCTGCTGTTCGACGCCCCCGCCGTGGTCCTGGCCACCGGCGGCATCGGCAAGTCGTACGTCGTCACCTCCAACTCCTGGGAGTACACCGGCGACGGCCACGCCCTGGCCCTGCTGGCCGGCGCCAACCTGATCAACATGGAGTTCATCCAGTTCCACCCGACCGGGATGGTCTGGCCGCCGTCCGTGCGCGGCATCCTCGTCACCGAGTCCGTCCGGGGCGACGGCGGCGTGCTGCGCAACTCCGAGGGCAGGCGCTTCATGTTCGACTACATCCCCGAGGTGTTCAAGGACAAGTACGCCACCACCGAGGAGGAGGGCGACCGCTGGTACACCGACCAGGCCAACAACCGGCGCCCGCCGGAGCTGCTGCCGCGTGACGAGGTGGCCCGCGCGATCAACGCCGAGGTGAAGGCGGGCCGCGGATCCCCCCAGGGCGGCGTCTTCCTCGACGTCTCCACCCGCCTGCCGGCCGAGGAGATCAAGAAGCGGCTGCCGTCGATGCACCACCAGTTCAAGGAGCTGGCCGACGTCGACATCACCGCCGAGCCCATGCAGGTGGGCCCGACCTGCCACTACATCATGGGCGGCGTCGAGGTCGACGCCGACACCGGCGCGGCGGCCGTGCCCGGCCTGTTCGCGGCGGGCGAGGTGTCCGGCGGCATGCACGGGTCCAACCGGCTGGGCGGCAACTCGCTGTCCGACCTGCTGGTGTTCGGGCGGCGCGCGGGCGCGGGCGCGGCGGCCTACGTCGACGGGCTCAAGGCCCGTCCCAAGGTCGTCCAGGAGCTCGTGGACGCGGCCCGCGAGGAGGCCCTGGCGCCCCTCCAGCGCGACGGCGAGAACCCGTACGAGGTGCACCACGAGCTCCAGCGGACGATGAACGAGCTGGTCGGCATCATCCGCAAGGCCGAGGAGGTCTCCGAGGCCATGGAGGTCGTGGAGAAGCTCAAGGAGCGCGTCCGCCAGGTCGGCGCGGCCGGCTCGCGGATCTACAACCCCGGCTGGCACCTGGCCATCGACCTGCGGAACATGGTCCTGGTCTCCGAGTGCGTGGCCCGCGCCGCCCTCCTGCGCGAGGAGAGCCGCGGCGGCCACACCCGCGACGACTTCCCGGGGATGAACCCGGAATGGCGGCGCAAGCTGCTGGTGTGCTCCACCGCTGACGGAAACAGCGTCCAGGTCGTGGAGAAGGTGCAGCCGTCCATGCGCGACGACCTGATCACCCTGTTCGACCGGGACGAGCTGAAGAAGTACCTCACCGACGAAGAGATGGCCGAGTTCGACGGGATTGCCAAATGAGTTACAAGGCGAAGTTCAAGGTCTGGCGTGGTGAGGGCGGCGAGGGCAAGCTCGAGGACTTCACGGTCGAGGTGAACGAGGGCGAGGTCGTCCTCGACATCATCCACAGGCTGCAGGCGACGCAGGCCCCCGACCTGGCGGTGCGCTGGAACTGCAAGGCCGGCAAGTGCGGCTCGTGCAGCATGGAGATCAACGGCAAGCCGCGCCTGGGCTGCATGACCCGGATGTCCACCTTCTCCGAGGACGAGACCATCACGGTCACCCCGATGCGGACCTTCCCCGTCATCAAGGACCTGGTCACCGACGTGTCCTTCAACTACCAGAAGGCCCGCGAGATCCCCTCGTTCACCCCGCCGGCGGGCGTCCGGCCCGGCGAGTACCGCATGCAGCAGGTCGACGTCGAGCGCTCGCAGGAGTTCCGCAAGTGCATCGAGTGCTTCATGTGCAACAACGTCTGCCACGTGATCCGCGACCACGAGGAGAACAAGCCGGCCTTCGCCGGTCCGCGTTTCCTCATGCGGATCGCCGAGCTGGACATGCACCCGTACGACGTGGCCGACCGGCAGGAGTCCGCCCAGGAGGAGCACGGGCTCGGCTACTGCAACATCACCAAGTGCTGCACCGAGGTCTGCCCCGAGCACATCAAGATCACTGACAACGCGCTGATCCCGATGAAGGAGCGCGTGGCCGACCGCAAGTACGACCCGCTGGTCTGGCTGGGCAACAAGATCTTCAAGCGCGCCAAGTAGGCGGAGAAGCGGAAGCGGGGGCCGGATGCATCCGGCCCCCGCTTCCGCTTTGTGCTACTTGCGGCCCCAGCGCTTCTTCCGGTGCTTGGGGTCCTGCATCTCCTTGGTGGCGCCCTCCGGGGGCTGCGGCGGCAGCGGCTGGACGACCGTCGCGGCGTCCCCCTCCGGCGGCAGGTACGGCGACGGCTGGTACCCCTCCGGCGGCCCCGGCTGCTCGGCCTGCGGCTGCACCGGCGGGCGGGGCTGGACCGGCTGCTTCGGCTCGAACAGGGACGGGCCCTGCTGCCAGGGCTCGGAGTCGCCGCTCTCGGCCGCCGCCGCCGGGGCGAGCGGGAACTCGCGCTCGTCCTCGTACGGCTTCCCGCCGCCCGGCGGGATGTCGCCCGGCGGCTGCTCGGCCGGGATCAGCGGCTCGAACGGGTCACGGTAGTCCTGGGCGGGCTGCGGCGGCTCGTTGTAGGAGTCGAACTCGTCCGGGTGCAGGACGACGGGCTCGGGTGCGGTGGCGGGCATGGTGGCGGGCACGGTCGGCGCCGGCTCGTGCGGGTAGCCGCCCTGGGGCCCGTACGGGTCGTGGTAGGCCGGGTCGTGGTGGGCCGGGCCGTAGCCGGGCTGACCGGCCGGGTACGTCTGGATCGGGACGAAGCTGATGATCGGCGCGTACGCCGTGCCACCGGGGTAGCCGGGGGCGGGGAAGGACGCCGTGGCGTAGCCGGGTCCGGCCGGGTAGCCGGGCGGCGGCGCGTCCGGGCGGCCCATCGGCGAGCCCATCGGGGGGCCCGCCTTGCGCACGGCCGCCGCGTGGGCCATGCGGCGCAGCCGTCCCTCGAAGATGAGCACCGCGAACAGCGCGAGCAGGACCAGCACCAGCGCCGGGATGCTGAGCTTCTGCGTCAGCGACTTCTGGTCGAACTCCGGCGCGGCCGCGCGCACCTCGAGCTGGACGGAGTCGGTGCTCGGGCCGGTGTCGGCCGTCAGCGGGGCGGCCGTGGTGGGCGGGTCCGTCGACGCCACGGACGGCATCTGGACGGACGGCTCCGTCGTCTGCTCCGTGGGCAGCGGCGCGGCCGTGGTCTGCGCGGTGGGCAGGGGCGCCAGCGGCTGCTGCGTCGTCTCCTGGACGGGCGGCGGAGGCGTGGGGGCCGTGGTGGTCTTAGGCGGCTTCGGGGCCTTCGTGGTCTTCGTCGGCTTCGCGGTGACGGTGTGGGTGATCGTCGTCTCCGGAGCCTCCTCCGGCGTGGGCGTGCCCAACGTCGTCGTGACCGTGACGGTGGTCTGCGGATCGCAGGTCTGACCCGCGTCGCAGGGCTCCACCGCCGGGTCGAACGCCGCGCCACTGACCGAAGCGCTCGCGCTCTGACCGACGAAGGGAGCCACGCCGACGCCCGTGAGCCCGAGCGCTAGGACGATCGCGGACACGGCCGTCGCTCGCGTGCGTGCCACCGGAGCCCTCCGCATAGTCCCGGAACCATGGTCAAGGGAATACTAGTCGGGTCAAAGCAACAGTAAAGACGGAATTACTATACGTTTCGCGGCTTATGGCTGCGTTTTGCTCGCGTCACCAGCCACAAGGCTCCCAGCAGGACGCCGATCGCCCCGATGACCAGCGAGAAACCGCGCGGCCCGTCCAGCGGGCTGGCGTACGCGACCGGACGAACCGGTTTCCGCGCCTCCACGACCTGCACCGGCCACGGCGCCCCGGCCCCCGACTCCGGCGCCAGACTCACCACCCCACCGCCGGGCACCACTCCGCCCTGCACCCCGCCACCGACACCCCCCGACGCCCCACCCCCGGCGACGCCTCCTGGCGCCATGCCTGCGGCGACGCCTCCCGGGGCCATGCCTGCGGCGACACCTCCGGGCATCATGCCGCCGGCGACGCCCCCCGGAGCCACACTCCCGGCAGCGCCCCCCGGAGCCACACTCCCGGCAGCGCTCCCCGGCGCCACACCTCCGGCCACACTTCCCGGTGACACACCGCCGGGCATGGTCCCCGATGTCATGCCGCCCGGCGAGCTCTGGTGCGTCATCCCCGGCCCCACGCCCTGCGCCGCCCCTGCCACCCCGGACAGCCCCTTATGCGCCGCACCCCCAGGCAGGGGCCCCGTCAGTCCGCTCGACAGGCTGCCCGCCGCCAGGCCGCCGGGGAGGCCGTTCCGGGCCGTCCCCTGAGCGCCGGCGGGCGCCCGGCCGGTCCTGCCGGGGGCGACGCCCTGGCCGACGCCTCCCGCACGCGGGAACGCCCCCAGGGTTCCGCCCGTGCCTCCCTGTCGCGGTGCCCGCGCCACGCCCCCGCCGCCGCCGACGCGCGGGAGCGCCCCTTGGGTTCCACCGGTGATCGGCAAGCCTGCGGCTCCTCCAGGGAGGCCGCCCCTTCCCGCCGTCGTACCGGCCAGGCCGGAGCGGCCGCCTCGCGCCTTTCCTCCGGCCCCGGGCACCAGCCCGGCGACACCTCCGCCCGTCCCGGGCACCGGCCCGGCGACGCGTCCGCCCGTCCCCGGCACCAGCCCGGCGGCACCTCTGCCCGTCCCCGCGAGGAGCCCGGCGGAGCCCGGCTGCTGCCCTTGCGCGCCTGCCACCTGCCGGCCCGGCCGCCTCCGCTTGTGGGGGGCCGTGGCCGGAACGGGCACCGCCTGACCACTGATGGTGGCGGCCTCGCGCGGCATCTCCTCGGCGACCTGCATGGACGCGGTCCTGTTGATGGTGGTCAGCCCACCGGAGGGCGTCCGCATCCTGGCCACCGCCGCGAGCACCACCTCCTTGGCCCCCTCGGGCGCCTGGAAGGTCACGTCAAGCGCCCGCTCCCCGAAGATCGGCCCAAGGGCGCAGACCCGCGCGCCGGGAAACGTACCGCCACCGGAAGCCGCACCCTCCACGCCGGCCAGCGCCCGCGCGGCCAGCACCCCGGCCGCCTGCCGCCCCCCACCGGCCTGCCCCCCACCCGGCCCACCCTCAGCCGGAAACATCCCTCGACCACCTTCAGCCTGAGAGATCCCCTGACCACCCTCAACCCGAGGCACGCCCCGACCGCCCTCGGCCCGTGACACCCCCCCGCCGCCCGCAGCCCACGACGCGCCCAGACCGTCCTCAGCCCATGGCGCGCCCCAACCGTCCTCGGCGCGCGACATCCTCCGGCCGGCCTCGGTCTGCGGCGCGCCGCTACCGGCCTCCGAGCGGGTCAGGCGCCGGCCCGGCGCCGGCCGCCGCGTTTCCGGCTCCTCCGGGAACGCCCCGGCATCCGGATCCGTCGCACGCCCGGCGCCCCACGACCCCGCCACGGGATCCTCTTCGGACGCCGGAACCCCACCAAAAGCCTCCGAAGCCTCCGAAGCCCCGGAAGCCTCGGAACCCTCAGCCCCGCCGGCCGACAGCCGGGAAGCTCCGGAGGGCGACGGGCAGGCCAACCCCGACAACGCCGCCGCCGGGCTGGTCGCCACCGCGACCTTGGCCCCCTTGCCCATCCCGTTGAGCCGGACCCTGAAACGCTGGACGTCACCCGTCCTGATCCACTGGCCCACACCCTCGGGGCCGCTCACGCGTTCGAGCACGAGCGTCACCCCCGCCGCCGCCACGGGCACGGAGGGCAACGCCACCAGGATCAGCGCTCCAGAAAGGATCCAGCCACGCCGCATCACTCCACTCCCCCACTGCGACAAATCACGTGTAGTAATCGTTATGTCACAGAGAGAGACGGTCTAATCCTGCTGAAGCAGACTCTCCACAGTCTTCATGATCGGCAGGTCGGCGCCCAGCCACTCCACGTCGTAGTACTCGCCCGGCCCCAGCCAGCGAAGAGCCAGGTGCTCACGGGCCTCGGGCGTGCCGGAGGTGAGCGTGGCCAGCCAGACGCGCATGACGTACCCCTCCGACAACGCCCAGTCCTCGCCCACGCGCGCGCCCACCGCGATCTCCACGCCGAGCTCCTCGCGGCACTCCCGGACCAGCGCGGCGACCTCGCTCTCCCCCGGGTCCACCTTGCCGCCCGGGAACTCCCAGCCCCCGGCCAGCGCGGCGGGCGCGGCGCGCTGCGCGGCCAGCACCCTGCCGCCGGGGGCGACGATCACCGCCGCGACCACGATCGTGCTCATGCGTTCGTCATCCTCATAGTGCGGGATTCTGCAGCTTCTTGAGCTGGTCAAGCACATCGGGGTTCTGCAGCGGACGGGTGAAGCCGACCTTGTTGTCGCGCGCCTGGTAGCTCGTTACCTTGATCGGCCCGCAGAGCGTGCACCGGGCCTCCAGCATCTTGCCCTTCGACACGACCAGCCCGACATGACCGGGACTGTCGGCCGAGGTGCCCGGACCGGCGTTGAAGAACACCAGGTCACCGGGCTGTTCCTGGCCCGCTGACACCTTCACCCCGAACGGCCACTGCGTGAACGTGGTGCGCGGGATGCTCAGCCCGGCGGCCCGGTAGGCCGCGTAGATGATGCCCGAGCAGTCGAACGCGTCCGGCCCGGTGCCGCCCCACAGGTACGGCTTCCCGCGCTGCGCCAGCGCGTACTGCAGGATCTTGGCCACGACGTCGCTGGGCGCGGCCGCCACCAGGGGGTCGTCGCACTCCTCCGAGGCCTGCGGCGGCACCTCCACCGCACCCGACTTGGCGTACTTCCTGGCGATCTCCTCGACCTGGTCGACGTACCACCAGGCGCGGTTGTAGGTGAACAGGGCCCGCCGGACGTTCTCGGGGGCGCCGTTGCGCTTGAGCATCTTGGCGGCCCCGAGGATGGCGTCGGCGGGGTTGTAGACGTCGCCCACGCCGTCGCCGTCGCCGTCGGAGGCGTACCCGTTGAACGTCGAGGAGATCGGGATCTGCGCCTTGCCGCCCCAGGTCGAGATCAGGAACTGCATCGGGCCGGCCGCGCCCGCGTAGTTGGTGCCGCTCTTGACGCCGGGCAGGTCGGAACGGCCGTGGTCGGTCTCGCGCTTGCCCACGGCGGCCAGGATGGTCCACTGGACGCCGATCTTCTTGCCCCACTTCTTGTACAGGTCGAGGTAGTCGCCCGGGATGTCGGCGGCGCCCGAGTCGGACACCTCCTGCACCTGGGTGCCGCCCTCGCAGTCGACCGAGCCCTCGCCGCCGCCGTTCAGGAAGGACGGCATCGTGACCAGTAACATCGGCGAGACGATGATCGCGGCCAGGAGCAGGATCCCGGCGAGGCCGAGCAGCAGCGCCAGGCGGGTTCGGGAGGGCTTCACCGCTAGCTGTCCCCGTCCTGGCCCTCGGTGGCGGGCAGCACGTCGAAGATCCGCCAGTCGGCGCCGAGCTGGCTCACCGTGACCGCCAGGTCCTCGACGTCCTGCCGGTTGCCGCTCTTCGCGGTGACCTGCCTGGTCTCGGTCACGACGAAGACGATGGAGGTCTTCTCGATCTGCCTGATCTCCTTCAGCCTGGCCGTGGCCCGGGAGACGATCTGGTCGTCGCGGTTCTGCTGGACGGTGCCCGCCGAGGTGAGCGTCCGGGCGAGGATGTTGCCCAGCTCGGCGGTGGTGAACGTCTTGACCCTCGTGGCGTACGCCGCCGGGTCCTCGTCGTACCTGAAGGTGCCGTAGACGGCGGTGAAGCGCTCGGCGAGGTCCGCCGCCGCGGCGAGCTGCTCCTTCTTCATCGGCAGGTACGAGTAGACGTCGAACGGCGCGGCGCTGGCCGTGGCCAGCGGCTTGCTCGCCGCCGTGGGCGCGGACGCGGACGTCGAGCCCGCGGCCGGGGCCTGCTCGGGCGGATCGTCCGAGCTCGGCCACATCGTGAGGTAGACGCCGACCGCGGCGATGACCACGACGATGGCGGCGAAGGCCAGCCCGCGCTTGTCACCGGACTGAGCCATGGTCAGTCCTTGCCTCGGTTGGGTTTGAGCCAGAACGGCACCGAAGGATCGTCACCCGAACCGCCGTTGCCGCTGCCGCGCAACCACAGCGGCGGCGCCTCGGACGAGCGGGACGACGGCTCGTCCGAACCGAAGATCCTGGACCCCGACGACGCGCCGGACGGCCGCGGCGCGGACCCCCCGGACCTGGACCCGCCGCCGTTCCTGGGCCCGCCGCCGTTCCCGGATCCGCCGCCGCCGAACAGCCCGCCGCCGGAGCCACGCGACCGCGACCCCGAGGACGGCGAGCCACCCGACCCGCCGGACCCGCCGAACCGGGAGCCCCGCGAGCCGCCCGACGACCCGCTACGCGAGCCACCCGAACCACCACCACGCGAGGCCCATCCGCCGCCCGACCGCCCGCCGAACCAGCCACCGCCGCCACCGCCGCCGCCACTGCCGGAGCCGCCGGAGGTCGTGGCTCCGGCGGCCATGCCACCGGACGGGGTGCCGCCCGCCGCCGCGCCGCCGGTGCCGCCGCGGGCGCCGCCCGCCGCCGCGGGGCGCGTCCTGCCGGCCTGGCCGCCGAGGTTGAGCGGGGGCGCGGTGCCCCTGCGGGGTTCGAGCGGAGGCCGGGCCCCCGCCTTCCCGCCGTGCTGGTCGGTGTCGAGCGGCGCGGCCGCCACCGGCATCCGGGTGCCGGCCGAGACGCCCTCGCCCTCCTCGCCGCGCATCCGCGCCTGGGCGACGGCGGCGCCGGCCGCCGCGCCCGCGCCGCTGCCGGCCGCCGCCGCCCTGATGAGCGGCTCTGCCTTGCGCAGGCCCCACCGGCCGAGCTTGGCCCCGGCGACCGGCGGCAACACGTTCGCGGCCCGCTCCAGGACGGGCGAGCTCGCGGCGTCGCCGAGCATGCGGGTGGTGACCGTGTGGCCGCTCAAGGACGCGAACAGGTGCTGGAACGGACGCCGGTAGAAGAACACCGCGATCGTCAGCAGGGCCATGAACAGCACCTGGAGCCCCCAGGGCATGGCCGTGGAGATGATCAGCGCGTACCCGTAGACCAGGACGCTGAGCACGAGCGTCAGCACCGCCTGCCTGAGCAGCGTGCCGACGAGCATCTCCACCCACCGCATGGCGATGATGCGCCCGCTGCCCGGATGCACGCCGACCAGCAGGAACACCGGCCCGAGTATCAGCAGCAGCAGGAAGCCCACCTTGAGCACCAGCAGCGAGACCGCCACGAGGAAGATCAGCAACCCGGCCACCACCGCCGCGATGAGCGCGCCGACGGCCACGCCGAGCCTGCTCGACCAGTCGCGGCCGGAGAAGACGGTGTAGCGGGAGTCGTTCTTGAGCAGCTCGGCGACCTTGGCGTACTCGGCCTGGTGGGCGGCGATGTCGGGGGCGGGCTGGCCGGCCACGGCGGGGGCGATCGACTGGGTCTCCAGCATCTTGCGCCCGAAGTCGCGCACGATCGGCTGCTGCGGGTCGGCGGTGCCGAACATGCCCACCAGCCACGGCTTGCAGACCAGCGTGGACCACAGGGCGTCGGCGTTCTGGTCGACGCCAGCCGTGCCGACCTGGCCGTAACCGCCCGGTTTGACCTGCGGGTTCGTCTGGCCGGGTGGCGGCAGGCAGGACGCGCCGCCGGCGCCCGGCAGGCCGGAGAAGGCGGAGTTGACCACCTCGCCCGTCTTGTCGGTCACGACCTTGCCGAGCCCGGTGAAGTCGCCGGGCCTGCTGAAGAACCACACGGCCACGGTGACCGCGAGGACCATCCAGATCACGCCTTCGGCGGTGGTGGTGGCCCGCTTGCGGATCAGGCCGTACCAGGCGAGCCAGATCGCGCCGAGGATCACGATCGGCCGCAGGAACGGCCAGTACATGGCCTCCGACAGGTTCTGGACGATGTCGTCGACGACGTCCTTGATCGACTGGAGCGGTCCTTCCGTCGCCGCGGCCTGGTACGTCGTGATCGTCAGCCGGTCGATGGCCTTGGCCGCGGTGAAGACGCCGTTGGCCCACATGTTGCCGAGCACGGCGACGTAGTCGGAGCAGCCGAGCCCGTGGGTCTGCCAGAACTGGCCGGCCATGCCGAACTGGCCGTAGTTCGTCGTCGGGGCCTGGACGCCGCCCGCGGGAGGCGGCGGCTGGATCATGCCGTCGGTGCCGCCGCCGATCATCTCGGGGTTGAGCGGCCCCGACAGGTCACAGGGCGCCGCGGCGACGGGCGTGGAGAGACCGCCCACCACCAGCGGAATCACCAAGACGGCACTCACGAGCGCGAGCGCCAGCGCCAGTCGTCGGGATAGTCGGATCTTCATGACCGTACCTCCTGCGCCCTGCCCACGCCCCCTCGAAGATCATCATGCCCGCCACCGTCTGGTTTGTCGTGTGTCGGGTTCGTGTCGAGCCAGCGGAGCAGTTCTTCGGAGATCAGGTCTACTCCGATGCGCCCGGCTCTGCCATCCAGATCACGGAATACGCATTCGCCGTTGCCGAGCGAGCGGAGCACTGCCTTGTGCTCCTCCGACGGCTCCACGCCGAGCAGCGACATGACGTGGTCCACCTCCACCCTTTCGGTGGAACGGAACGCGAACACCGAGGACAGACAGTTGGTCACCTGCTCGTTCAGCAGGTCACCGGCGTTCTGGGAGACCAGGACGAGCGCGGTGTTCCTGGACCGGCCCATGCGGCTGACCTCGGGGACCAGCTTGGCGCCCTCCGGTGTGGAGGTGATCGCCCAGGCCTCGTCCAGGAAGATCGCCTTGGGGGCCCGCCGGTCGAGGCCGTTCATCAGCCTGCGGGCGAACTGCGAGACCAGGTAGAGCAGGGCCACCGACAGCCGCTGCTCGTAGGAGTAGTCGTCCCTGGTCGTGGCGACGTCGGGCAGCGTCAGGCCGCCCAGGGTGAACACGGTGGTCCAGCCCTCGCTGTCGATCTGGTCGCCGCCCGAGGGGTCGAAGCAGAGCCTGGCCAGGTGCATCTCCGACATCGAACGCAGCACCGCGCCCAGGTTCTTGGAGGCCGGGTCGTCGGCCTGCTCCAGGTAGTCGACCACCTTGCCCAGCGACGGGTCGGGGCCGTTGGAGACCGCGGCCACGGCCTGGATCATGGCCGACTCGCGCTCCTCCGACATGCGGGGCAGCAGCAGCCGCAGCGTCTCGGTCGCCATGGTCTTCTTCGCCGCGATGTCGTCGCCGAAGGAGAACGGGTCGAGCAGCCCCGGCGCCGCCGAACCCAGCGGGATCACCCGGGCCTTGCGCCCGCGCTTCTCCAGGAGCTGGACCAGCGACTCGGCGTCGCCCTTCGGGTCGATCACCGCGACCGTGACCCCGCGCAACGCCATCTGGTAGATCATCAGCAGCGCGAGCGTGGTCTTGCCGCCGCCCGGCTCGCCGGTGATCGCGATGGCGGTCGGCCGGTTGCGGCTCGCGGCCAGCAGCGGGTCGAAGTGCACGATGCTGCGCGCCCTGCCGACCGTCTCCCCGATGTAGGGCCCGAGCCAGCCCTCGCTGCCGTCGTCGAGCCGGTCGCCGAGGTCGACGGTGGCCGTGGCCATGCCGCCCGCGATCGTCCGCAGCGGCTGGCGCTGGGCGTAGGCGTTGACGCGCACCTTCTCGCCCGGCAGCGCCTCGCAGAACAGCGAGAACTGGTCGCCGGTCGAGTTCACCACATCGATGCCCATGTCGCGGTAGTGCTCGACGACCGCCTCGACCCGCTGCACGCAGATGTCCTCCGTGGGGGCCGAGACGATCAGACGGTGCCAGCCGTAGACGAAGGGCAGCCGTTCCTTGGTGATGCCGTGTTCGAGCATGCGGGCCGCGTCGATCTGCTCGGCCAGCGCGATCGGCGCCTCGGCGCCCGCCTCGCGGATGTGGTGGTCCATGTCGCGGGCGTGGGCCAGCTTGCGCGCGACGTCCTTCGACGCCTTGACCGGCGGGATCAGCCGCATCCTGGAAGAGATCTCCACCGGGAAGGGCAGCTGGTCGGCGAAGTGCATCCACGGCTCGCCGTCGGGGAACGGCATGAGGTCGGGGAAGCGGGCGAACGACAGGTGGGCCACGTACGAGTCGCCCTGCGGCTGCACGATCCGCAGCAGCGACCTGCCGTTGTGGATCTCACCCTCGACCAGCGACTCGATCTCGCCCTTGCCCCAGCGCCGTTTCGGGCTGGCCGAGGGCGGCGGGTCGCCGACCGCTCCGGCGGCGGAGTGCTGGAACAGCCAGGCCACCTCGACGGACGTGGCGTGCCTGGCGTACAGGGCGCTGGAGGCCAGGGCCCGGCCCAGCCGTTCGGCCGACTCCGTCCAGCGGCTGATCTCGCTGTCCGGGACGTGGTCGTCCTCCATGCCGAGCGCCTTCTCGGTCTTCTGGTAGAAGCCGAGGAGCTGGGCGAGCACGCCGCTGCCGAGCTGCTTGCCGCGCGGCCCGAGCCGGACGCCCAGGTAGACCTCCTTCGACCAGAAGTCCTTCGCCCAGACGTGCCGGTACATCTCCTCCAGGTAGTCGCGCCAGCCCGGCCCCTCGTCGGAGGTGGCATTGAGCGCCATCGCCCACTCGGCCGCCGGATAGGTGCGGTGCGCGACCCGCAGGTGCACCTCGGCGTCGGGCATCCTGATCGCGGCCAGCGCGATCGTGACGTTGGTGGCCAGCGCCTCGCGCTCCTCCGGCGTGACGAACTCGTAGCTGACCGTCGGAAGCCGGAAGTACGCCCACGCGCAGGTGTCCGTGAGCAGGATGCGGTCGTCGAAGTAGCGGACCGCGAGACGCTGGTGCGCTCGGGACGCCCTGCTCATGCCGCCCCCTCGGCGCATGAACGGGCCAGACCTGCTCGCATGTTCACTTAACGCTCACCGATTCTCGTGCCCGGGGGGTCACTCGCCAACTCCTCTTCGCTCGGTCGGACGGCCTGTCCGTGTGCCTGTACCGCGAAGCCTGCAACCACGACGCCGGCGAGGGCGAGGTAGGCCCGCCGTCCGGCCGCGCGCAACTGACCGGGGTCGACGATCTCCGCGCCGCCGGGCGCCAGTCCGTCCTCCCACGGGACCCTGACGATGGCCCGGCATCTGCCTCTGGCCACCGCCTCCGCCTGCTCGACGTCGGCCATCGACCGCCTGCTCACGCCGTTGACGACCATCACCGCGCGCCTGCGCAGCTCGCCGCAGCCGTGCCCGTCGAGCCATTCGTACGTCATCGCCACCGCCTCGGCCGCCTCCTCGCTCGCCGGGACCACCAGGACGAGCTGGTCGGCGTACGGCAGGATGCGGGCCGCGAGCGCGGCGGCCGGGTCGATGACCGACAGCTTGTAGTGGCGGTCGAGCAGGCGCATCGACTCGCCCAGGCGGTGGTCGGAGAAGAAGCTGCGGTCGGCGAGCCGCTGCTCGGCGCCCGCGTCGGTGTCGGCCGAGATCACCTCAAGGCCGGAGGAGGTGCGGGTGGTGAAGCCCCGCATCGTCAGGTAGCCGCTGACCTGGTCGAGGCCGGACAGCAGCGACGTGAGGGTCTCCGGCGTCTCGGGCTCGATCCTGCTGGTCAGCGTGGTGCCGCCGGTGTTGGCGTCGACGGCGACGATCCGGTCGTCGCGGTAGGTGGCGAAGGTGTGGCCGAGCATGAGCGCCGTCGTGGACTGGCCCGCGCCGCCGGTGCAGCCGAGCACCACGATGCGCCGGCTGCCGCCGAACACGGCCCTGGCCCTGGCCTCGTCTATCTCGGACCCGTCGGTGCGTACGCCGCCGCCGCCCACCACGACCTGGGCGATCCGGCGCCATCCGCCGGAGTCCCGGCCCACCACGGACTCGACCCTGCGCACCCGCCCTTCGGCGGGCCTGCCGCCTTCACCGGGCCTGGGCACCGGCACGGGCGCCACGAACCCACCGCCCCTGTCCCCTGGCCTGCCGCCGGCGGGCCGCCGCCGCGCGTCACCGGAAACCTCCACGGCAGCCGCCCTCTGCTCGGTGGCGGCATCCTCATCCTCGGCGGGGACTTCGGCGGGGACTTTGGCGGTGACTTCGGCGGTGACTTCGGCGGGGACTTCGGCGGAGGCTGCGGTGGTGGCCTCATGTGCGGTTTCGAAGGGCCGTTCGGCGTCGGGAGCGGTCTCCTCGACGGGAACGCCTTCGCCTGCCGGCTCGGCCTCGGCCTCGGCCGTCGGGACACCTGCCCCGGTCGGCCTCCCCGCGGCCGGATGCACGCTTTCTCCTACGTGCGCGCTTTCTTCCAGATGCACGCTTTCTCCCGCGTGCGCGCCCTCGCCCGCATGCCCGGCTTCGCCCCCGTGGCCGGGTTCGGCCGGGGGTGAGGTGTCGGTGGGGGGCTGGGAGGTGGGGATCTGGTCCTCAAGGCGGAGGGACGGGCCGGAGAAGGGCTTGGCGTCGGGGTCGACCGGGGGCCAGGAACGCTGCGCGCCCAGGATCACCGTCCCGGGCGCGACCCGCGGCGGCTGCCCCTTCCTGTGCTGGTCGCGGGCGATCGTGGTGTCGTCCTCGCGGCCCGCGCCTTCGGGACGTCCGGTGACGCCCTGGCGACGCTCGCCGGTGCTCTCACGACGTCCGGTGACGTCGTCGCGGCGCTCTGTGGCGCCGCGCTCGCCTTCCACGCGCGCCGCCTCACCGGGCGCGTCGGCGGTGGCGGCGAGCCGGCGCAGCCGGCGCAGCGCCTCGGTGTCGATCGGCTTGCCGGCCACGGGCTTGAGCCCCTCCGCCGACCGGCTCGGCACGACCGCCCCACGGCCACTCTGCACCTCGCCCGCATCGGCGTCCGCACGCCCACCCGACACCGTGCCGGAGTCCGCACGCTCAGCCACCGCCCTGCCGGAGTCCGTACGCTCTCCCGACGCCCTGCTCGTGGAGCTACGGCGCTCGCTCGGGTGCGCCTCCTCCGAGGCAGCTCGCTCCTCCGGAACGGCGGCCTCGGGAACGGCGGCCTCGTGGCCGGGCGCGTCGCGTTCGGGGCGGTGGTCGGGGGCGGCGCGGCGGGGACGGGCCGGAAGGGCGCCGCCGGTGAGCTCGCGGCTGGCCAGCTCTCCGGCGGCGACGTCGTGCTCGACCGGCGGCAGCGCCGGTCCGTTCTCATCTCCCGGGACCAGGACCATCGGCACGTCCCGGCCGAACGCGGGGGCGGTACGGCGGGCCTGCGGCGCCAGCGCGGGCGCCGTGCCCCGCCTGGTCCGCGACCCCCACCCGGTACGCGCCTCCGCCACCGGCGCCTGCTGGGCGGCCGCCGCCGCGGCGGCCACGGCCGGACGGACCTGGCGCGGACCGGTGATCCGCTGCCCCTCACGCTTGCGCTGCGGCTGGCGGGACTTGCGCGCCGCCTTGGCCTTGACCCGGACCGGAGTGGTACGCCAGATGCGCCCCGAGAACGTGACCGCCTCGGGCTCGGAGGTGGGGGCGAGCCGGTACCAGGCCTTGGGCTGGCCCAGGTAGCGCAGCTGGGACTCCAGAAGCTCGGTGAGCCGCTTCCCCTCGATGACGGGACGCGTGGACAACCACGTCACGATCCCCGGCGGGACCAGGAACAACACGTGCCACGGCATGGCCACCGGCACGCCCACCAGGATCAGCAGGAGCGACCACGGCACGAACACCCCGACGAACACGCCGATCCAGACGATGGGGAGCGGCATCGGGAGGCGAAGGTCGTAGAGCTTGTAGAGCCGCTTCTCGATGCGCCAGATGTTCGTATACGTGGGCAGGTCCACGCAGTCCTCCTCTCCACCCGCTCGTACATGACCGCCCTGGAGCGGTCTCAACCCTTTACTTGATGCCGAGAGCGCCCGCGATCGCCTTCGCCGTCACCTCGATGATGTTGGGAACGTAGAAGATCACTCCGATGGCCACAGCCAGGATGAGGAACTGGACGAAACGCGTGATCTCGCGGGTGAAGAGGAAGAAGAGCGCGACCACGGAGACGACTACCAGGAACAACGGGGCAAAGAAGGCACGCAGGAAGTTGGCGAGCCCTCCGGTGTCAATGCCGGTCGGCGACGGCGACGGCGACATTTCGATCAAGGTGAGCACTACGGTCTTCAACGTCACTTCTTGTCCTCCCGGGGGGTACCGAACAACAGCGCGGTCGTGCGTCTATCCAACGGCCCGACCAGCGCCGCGGATGTCGGCGACGTACCACTTGTCGCCCTGCTTCTCCACGGTGAGGCGGTAGGCCTGCTCCAGCCGCCCGCCGACGGCGGCCGGGTCGGTGGCGCTCGGCGTGGCCGGAGCGTCGCCGTTGGGCACGATCCACACCACGACCGCCTGGATCTCTCGGGTGGCACCCCCCACAGGCACCACGATGTCCTTCAGCTCCGCGAAGGTGAAGGCGCTGCCGAAGCTCGGCAGGTTCTTCCCGGCGGCCACGTAGCGCTGCAACCCGGCGGTGTCGCCGGAGGCGTAGTCCTTGAAGAAGCCCTCCAGTTGCGGCTTGAGCTCGGCCGCCGCCGCGTCGTCGGTCTCCGGCTTGGCCAGCTGCGGCAGGTCGGCGGGGGCCGGCGCGGGAAGGATCGCCGGACGGCCCGCGACGACGAACCGCCTGCCGTTGTCGTCGCCGGAGTAGTAGATCGGGACCGACAGCATGAGCCGGCGCGGCCCGGACTGGAAGGCCACGCTCACCACGGCGTTCTGGGCGTCGGTCGCCTCGATGTCGTACGGCTGGATCGCGACGGCGGCCATCTTGCCGAAGCCGTCCCACCACATCTGCGCGTCCATGCCCTCGGCCAGGAACGCGGCGAGCTTCCTGGTCCGGCTGGCCGCGTCTTCCGGGCTGAAATTCAGATAGACCCCCGCGAACTGGGCGGCGAAAGCCATGCCCTGGTCGGCGGGGAATCCCTTGTGCGCCACGGCGGCGCCATTCGTCGTCGTGGGCTCTTGCTGGGTAAACCGCTCAAATGGGGCACGAATCCCATTCACCACGATAACCACAATAAGCGCCCAGAGAATGATGCGGCCGGCCCAGACCAGCCACCGTCCGCCGCCACCGGACCAGCCGCCGCGACGCGGCCTGCGCGAGGGCGGCGCGTCGAAGTCAGCCATGTCTGGGCGCGCGGAAAGCTCGGGCTCGCCAGCGATCCGAGGATCGTGCTGGACGGTAGACCTACGAGCCATCACGCCTCCGCTCGCGCCGATCCCCCCGGTTGGCGCGGTGTCGTCCGTTGCCGATCCCCATCATCCGCGGTGAAGTAGTCACCCTATCCGGTCCCGCCATTCTTCCAGGAAAGCCACGCCCATGCTGCAGGCATGACGGCCCTGACGGCAAACCGGATCCGTATGGCAGACGTCAGCGCCGCTTCCCGTCACTTACTGGCGGAATCACCATTTGACCAGGCCAGACGCCCATTTCCGCCTAGCGCGGCAGACATGGATTCCTGTCCAAAACAGGCATAGATGCTCACGACCTGCGCATTTGGCATGAGAGGAGGACAGAGGGTGTTACGCACCACTTCTGGGGGTAGGACAGCCTCGGCTCAGGCGGGCTCGGGGTCCTGGCTCGCGCGTGCCCGGCGGCGGCTGTGCAGGTCGACGACCGTGGGCGACACCGCGCGCTCCAGCGACCCCCGCAGGTCGGCGAGCATCGAGGCGGCGTCCCGCTCACGCATGCGGCTGGCCAGCTCGTTGCGCTCGTCGACCTTCCTGCGCAGGTACGCCTCACGGTTGACGCGCAGCCCGTACATGAGCTCGACCCTGATCAGGGCCAGCTCCTCCTCCAGGCTGATGCCCGCGAGGGTGGGCGCCGGACGTCGTTTCCGGATGATGCGTCGGATCATGAGGGCCTCCCGAGTCAGCGTGAACGCCGTGACGATTCGACGCGTAGGGACCCAAAGTGGTTGACGCGTCAGTTGTCCCGGAATCACATAATCCCGGAACGGCCTGCGCGTTCGTCATCCGGACGATGGGCTTTCGACGGCGATCCGCCGGTAACCTAGCGTAGCGAAAGTTAGCCCACCGTGATTGGACTGATGTGATGCGTCGCCTCGCCGCCGCCCTCCTGCCCGCCGCCGCGCTCGCCGCGTTCGCCCTCTGCGCGCCCTCCCCGGCCACCGCCGCGCCCTCCTGGGTCACCGACAGCGAGTGCACCGAGGCGGGCGGCAAGGTCGCCCCCGTCGGCCGCGGCAAGGCCGTGTGCCAGGGCGGCACGTACGCGAACGAGATGATCCACTTCGACAAGAAGCCCGCCGTCAAGGGCGGCGGGGGCCCGCTCAGCGGTGGCGGCCCGCTCAGCGGCGGCCCCGCGGCCCTGCTCGGCGGGCTGCTCGGATAGCGCGGGCCGGCGGATCAGACGTTGAAGCGGAACTCCACCACGTCGCCGTCGCGCATGACGTAGTCCTTGCCCTCGATGCGGGCCTTGCCCGCGGACCGGGCGCTGGCGATGGAGCCCACTTCGACCAGGTCGTCGAAGGAGACCACCTCGGCCTTGATGAAGCCGCGCTGGAAGTCGGTGTGGATCACGCCGGCCGCCTCGGGCGCCGTGGCGCCCTTGCGGATCGTCCAGGCCCTGGTCTCCTTCGGACCGGCGGTCAGGTAGGTCTGCAGGCCCAGCGTCTCGAAGCCGACCCGGGCGAGCTGACGCAGGCCCGACTCCTCCTGGCCGACCGACTGGAGCAGCTCCAGGGCCTCCTCCTCGTCGAGCTCGACCAGCTCGGACTCGATCTTGGCGTCGAGGAAGACGGCCTCGGCGGGCGCGACGAGGGCCGACAGCTGCTCCTTGAGCGCGGTGTCGGTCAGCTCGTCGGCGTCGAGGTTGAAGACGTAGAGGAAGGGCTTGGCGGTGAGCAGGTGGAGCTCGCGCAGCTCCTCCCGGTCGAGGCCGCTCTCGAAGATGGTCTTGCCGGTCTCCAGGACGGCCAGCGCGGCCTCGGCGGCCTCCAGCGCGGCCTTCTTGTCCTTGTTGTTGCGCGCCTCCTTCTGCAGGCGCGGCACGGCCTTCTCGACCGTCTGCAGGTCGGCCATGATCAGCTCGGTGTTGATGGTCTCGATGTCCCGCTTGGGGGAGATCTCACCGTCGACGTGCGTGACGTCGGGGTCGCCGAAGACGCGGATGACCTGGCAGATCGCGTCGGTGTCGCGGATGTTGGCGAGGAACTGGTTGCCCCTGCCCTGCCCCTCCGAGGCGCCCTTGACCAGGCCCGCGATGTCGACGAACTCCACCTTGGCGGGCAGGATGCGGGCCGAGCCGAAGATCTCGGCCAGCTTGGGCAGGCGGTCGTCGGGCACGCCCACGATCCCCACGTTGGGCTCGATGGTGGCGAACGGGTAGTTCGCGGCGAGTGCGTTGCCGGTCTTGGTCAGCGCGTTGAAGAGCGTGGACTTACCGACGTTGGGCAGGCCGACGATGCCGATGGAAAGGCTCACGGACAGCGAGTTTACTTGCTGAGCAGGTGCAGGCAGGTCACCGGACGGTAGGTCCCGGGCGCCGCGCGCAGGTATCGCTGGACGCCCGCCGGGCAGGCCGCGGGCGTGGTCTCGAAGGAGACGACGCGGGCCCAGGCCGCGGACGAGTCGCAGGCGGCCCTGGTCACGGCCGATCTGGCGACGACGTCGGCGGCCGGTCTGGCCACGCACGCGCCCGCGGCGAGCACCTGACCGCCGGGCCCGAGGCAGACGACCTCCGCTCCGCTTTCGAGCGTGTCGAGGGTGGCCGAGGGGCATTCGCCGGCGGTCGAGGCGATCGCGATGGATCTGCCGTACCAGCCGGTGCCCGTGCACGGGCGTTCCCGGCCGTCGAGGGCCACGCAGTCGCCGGGCCTGAGCACGCCGCCGCCACCGCCGGGCACGCCGGCGTGCGGTCCCAGGAAGGTCCGTACGCAGGCGGTGCGGCCCAGGCCGATGCGCAGCACGTCGTCGGTGTCGTCGGGGCAGTCGGCGGGCCTCGGCGGGTCGTGGGCGATGGCCAGCACCTCGAAGTCGCCGCCGTTGCAGGGGATCAGCGCGTAGCGGTCGGTGACGCAGGCGCCGGGCGTCCAGCGCAGGGTCGGGCGGGTGGCCGCCGGCACCTCGGCCCCGGGACCGGTGATCACGGCTCCGGCCAGGGCGATCAGGGCGACCGACACCGCGGACACGGCGACGGCGAGCCTCGTACCGGTAGCCATCCCAATACTGTGCGTGACGGATCAGTCGGCGCACAAGCGGATTCCGCAAGCGTGTCGGGAAGATCCAGACGCGATGTGCTGCAATCATCGTTGGAGTGGATGTCGTCTCGCTGCTCATCGGACTCGCCCTCGGACTCCTCGTCGGTTTCCTGGTCGCCAGGACCCGCGCGGCGGTGCGGGTGGCCGAGGCCGACGCGCGGGCCAGGTCGGCCGCCGAGAAGCTGGTCTACGTCGAGGAACAGCTCGCCGAACGGTTCCAGGCCCTGTCCACGCGCGCCCTCGACGTCAACAACGTGCGTTTCCTCGAACTGGCCGAGACCCGGCTGTCGGCCAGCCGCGCCGAGGCCGCCGGCGATCTCGACCAGCGCAGGCAGGCCGTCGAGCACCTGGTCGAGCCGCTGAAGGACGCGCTCGCGCGGGTCGAGTCGCAACTTCGCGACACCGAGGCCGGGCAGCGGGCGGCGCGGGCGGAGCTGGCCAAGCAGATGGAGTTCGTGCAGCAGAGCAACGAGCAGCTGCGCTCGCAGACGACCGCGCTGGTCAGGGCCCTGCAACGGCCCGAGGCGCGCGGACGGTGGGGCGAGCTGCAGCTGCGCCGGGTGGCCGAGATCGCCGGGATGCAGCGCCACTGCGACTTCGAGGAGCAGGTCGTCGAGGGCGCGATGCGTCCCGACATGGTGATCAGGCTGGCCGGCGGCAAGAACATCGTGGTCGACTCCAAGGTGTCGCTCGCGGCCTACCTGGAGGCGGCCGAGGCGGGCGACGAGTCGCTGGCCACCGTCCGGCTCGACGCGCACGCCAGGCACGTGCGCGAGCACGTCGACCGGCTGGCGGCCAAGGCGTACTGGCAGGGGTTCAACCCCTCGCCGGAGTTCGTGGTGCTGTTCATCCCGGGCGAGGCGTTCCTCGCGCCCGCGCTCGAACGCGACCCCTCGCTGCTGGAGTACGCCATGGCGCGGCGGGTGCACATCGCCACCCCGACGACGCTGATCACGATGCTGCGCACCGCCCACTACGCCTGGCAGCAGGCCGCGCTGAGCGAGAACGCGCGGGCGGTGTTCGAGCTGGGCAAGGAGCTGTACGAGCGGCTGTCGTCCCTCGGCAGGAACGTGGAGTCGCTGGGCAAGGCGCTGACGCGGGCGGTGGAGGCGTACAACAAGTCGGTCGGTTCGCTCGAAAGCCGCGTCCTGGTCACCGCACGCAAACTTAACGATCTGGGCGTCGTGGACGGCGACCTGGACGCCCCGGACATGCTCGAAGGGCTGCCGAGACCCCTGGCCTCGCCCGAACTGCTCGAAACCACGTCTCTGATTTCGCACTCGAACGGTAAGTTGGCAGGCGGGTCGCCGTAAACGGGGGTGGGACAGTGGCAGAGAAGGGCAGGCGTTCTGGCGTCAGGCTGACCGCTCGCGGCGCCATCGCGCTCACCTTGGTCGCCACCCTGGCGGGCTATGTCCTGACCGCGGTGCTCGGCCTGTCCTACCTGGTGGGGGCCGCGTTCGTGGCGTCGAGCCTGCTCGGCGTGCTGCTGGTCAACAAGCGCGAGCTGCTGTCGCTGGTGGTCACGCCGCCGCTGGTGTTCTTCTGCGCGACGCTCTTCGTCGAGCTCGGGCGCGCGTTCGGCTCGGTGTCGATCATGCAGTCGCTGGCCCTCGGCCTGTACGGCTCGCTGACGCGCGGCGCCCCCTGGCTGTTCGCCGGCTCGGCGGTCGTGCTGGCCGTCGCCTGGCGGCGCGGCCTGCGCGACAACGTGCGGGAGCTGCGCGAGGAGCTGAAGGCGGGCGCGGAGATGCCGCGCCCGCGCCAGCCGTTCGTGCCCGAGCCGGAAGGCTACTTCGAGCCCAAGGTCTACGGCACCCCGCGCGGCGACGACTAGCCGACGCGAAGGTCCTTGCGCAGCTCGTGCGGGAGCGCGAAGCGCATGCTCTCCTGCACCGACTCGACCTCGCGCACGTCGCCGAAGCCGTGGCCGGCCAGCCGCGCGAGCACCTCGTCGACCAGTTCCTCCGGCACCGACGCGCCGCTGGTCACGCCGACCGTGGTGACGCCGTCGAGCCATTCGTCCTGGATGAAGCCGGCGTTGTCCACCAGGTACGCGGCCTCGGCGCCGTAGTCCTTGGCCACCTCGACCAGGCGCTTGGAGTTGGACGAGTTCTCCGACCCCACCACGATCACGAGCTGGGCCTCGGCGGCGATCTCCTTCACCGCGACCTGCCGGTTCTGGGTGGCGTAGCAGATGTCGTCGCTCGGCGGGTCGAGCAGGGTGGGGAAGCGCTCCTTGAGGCGGGCGACCGTCTCGGTGGTCTCGTCGACCGACAGGGTGGTCTGCGACAGCCACACGAGCTTGTCGGGGTCCTTCACCTGGACCTTCTCCACCGAGTCGAGGCCGTCGACGAGCTGGATGTGGTCGGGGGCCTCGCCCGAGGTGCCCTCGACCTCTTCGTGGCCTTCGTGCCCGATGAGCAGGATGTCGTAGTCCTGGGCGGCGAACCGCTTGGCCTCGTTGTGCACCTTGGTGACCAGCGGGCAGGTGGCGTCGATGGTGCGCAGGCCCCGCTGCCTGGCCTCCTCGTGCACGGCCGGCGAGACGCCGTGGGCCGAGAACACCACGATCTCGCCCTCGGGCACCTCCTCGGTCTCCTCGACGAAGATGGCGCCCCTGGCCTCCAGCGTCCTGACGACGTGGGTGTTGTGCACGATCTGCTTGCGGACGTAGACCGGCGCGCCGTACTGCTCCAAAGCCTTCTCGACCGCTACCACGGCTCGATCGACTCCGGCACAGTAGCCGCGCGGCTTGGCTACGAGTACTCGGCGGGAAGTGGGGGTCTGGGGCTCCATACTTCTTATGCTACGTGGAGCGGCCATCAGGGCTGCGCGTGCGTGGTCGCCCGCCGTTTGCCAGACTGGCCGTCCAATACAGACCTCCCAGGGAGACGTCATGTCCCTCAGCGACGTGATACGCAACATCGCCAGAACCGTTACCAACAAGGACGAACTCAAGGAGAAGGCCAAGGATCTGCCGCTGCTCGTCGTCCAGACCACGCTCAGCGCGGCCGGGCAGGCGCTGCTGGTGGTGGACCGGGTGAAGAACTCCATCAAGGGGCTCGGCACGAAGGAGGAGCAGGAGGAGGAGCAGGAGTCCCGTCCCTCCGCCGCCGCGCAGGTGGCCGCTCCCCCGGCCGAGCAGGAGAAGCCGGCGCGCAAGGAGCCGGTGATCTTCACGCCGCGTCCGGAGGCCGCGCCCAACGGATCGGCCAAGAGCAAGCCGGACCCGGTCATCTTCGCCCCCGCGGGCAAGACCGCCGCCAAGCCGGAGACCGAGCCGAAGACCGAGCCCAAGCCCGAGCCGAAGGCGACGACCGCGCCCGAGCCGGAAGCCACCGCCAAGACGGAGGCCCCGGCGCAGGCCGACGCGCCCGCCAAGGCCGAGGTCAAGACCGAGGCGCCGACGGAGGCCGAGCCCGCCGCCGAGACCAAGGCCGCCAAGTCCAAGGCCGTCGAGACCAAGCCGGCCGCAGAGGTCGAACCTGCCGTGGCTGAGGTCGCGCCCGCGGCCGAGCCCGCCGCCGAGACCAAGGCCGCCGCGAAGACCGCCAAGCCCGCGAAGGCCACGAAGACCGCCAAGAGCGCGAAGGCCGCCGCGACCACCACGGCCGCCAAGCCCGCGAAGGCGACGAAGGCCGCCAAGGCCGCCGCCGAGCCCGCCGCCGTCACCGAGGTCACCGAGGAGCCCGCGGCCGCCGCCGCGCCCCAGGACGGCGTGCTCAAGGCCGCCGCGGAGGCCGTCACCGAGCCGGCCGCCCCGGTGGCCGAGCCCAAGGCCGTCCCGGACGACCTGGCCGAGCCGCTGCCCGGCTACTCCGAGCTGACCGTGGCCTCGCTGCGGGCCAGGATGCGCGGCAAGTCCGCCGAGCAGATCGGCGACTACCTCGCCTACGAGCGCGCCACCCAGGCCCGCGACGAGGTCGTGCGCATGTTCGAGAACCGGCTGGCCAAGCTGCAGACCGGGGAGTAGTCGCAGCGAACCCGTAGTCTTCCGCCATGACCTCGAAGACCACACCCGAGTCTCCCTTGCCGATCCGCACGGTCCTGCAGATGGTGGGCGGCTGGATCGGCAGACTCGGCACGGTGTGGGTCGAGGGCCAGATCACCGATCTGAGCGCGCGCGGCGGCACGGTGTTCCTGACCCTGCGTGACCCGGTGGCCAACGTCTCGGCCCGGGTCACGGCTCCGCGCGGCGTCTACGAGGCCGCCGAGCCGCGTCCCTCCGACGGCGCGCGGGTCGTGGTGCACGTCAAGCCGGACTTCTGGGTCAACAAGGGCTCGTTCGCCTTCACGGCGATGGAGATCCGGCCGGTCGGCGTGGGCGAGCTGCTGGCCAGGCTGGAGCGGCTGCGCCGGCTGCTGGCCACCGAGGGGCTGTTCAACGCCGACAGGAAGCGGCGGCTGCCGTTCCTGCCGGGCACGATCGGGCTCGTCTGCGGGCGCGACTCGGCCGCCGAGCGCGACGTGCTGGAGAACGCCCGCCGCCGCTGGCCGGCCGTGCGGTTCAAGGTGGAGGAGGTGGCCGTCCAGGGGCCGTACGCGGTCGGGGAGGTCACCGAGGCGCTGCGCAAGCTCGACGCCGATCCCGAGGTCGAGGTGATCGTGGTGGCCCGCGGCGGGGGTTCGCTGGAGGACCTGCTGCCCTTCTCCGACGAGACGCTCGTGCGCGCCGTGGCCGCCTGCCGCACCCCCGTGGTCAGCGCGATCGGCCACGAGCAGGACAGCCCGCTGCTCGACCTGGTGGCCGACGTACGCGCCTCCACGCCCACCGACGCCGCCAAGAAGGTCGTCCCCGACGTGGGCGAGCAGCTCGCGCTGATCCGCCAGCTGCGCGACCGCGGGCGGCGGGTGCTCAACGGCTGGCTCGACCGCGAGATGTCCTGGCTGACGTCGGTGCGCTCGCGGCCGTCGCTGGCCGATCCGGTGCGCGAGCTCGAACGCCGGGCCGAGCAGGTCGACGCGCTGCGGGAGCGGGCCAGGCGGTCGCTGACCGGCTCGCTCGACCGGGCCGCCGACGACCTCACGCACCTGCGGGCCCGCCTGGTGGCGTTGTCGCCCGCGGCCACGCTGGAGCGCGGCTACGCGATCGTGCAACATCCGTCGGGCGAGGTCGTGCGCCTGGCCAAGGATGTGCCGCCGGGCACCCCGCTGACGATCAGGCTGAGCGACGACCGGCTCACGGTCCGTACGGAGGCCTAGGGCCCCCGCACGACGGCGGCGGCCAGGTCGGCGAGGCCGGCCTTGACGTCCTCCACCGTCAGGCCGCGCTCCTCCCGCTGGAACTTGATCAGCCAGGCGGTGGCCGGTGCGAGCAGCGCGTCGGCCAGGTAGGCGGCGTCGGCCCCCGGCCGGGCCGCGGCGAGCAGGCTCGCCAGATGCACCTGGTGCACCTTGTACGGCCCGCTGTAGCGCGCCTTGCCCGGCCCGTTCTCCAGCAGCAGGAACAGGTCCTGCTGCTCGACGATGCGATCGACCAGCGCGTGCAGGAACGCCGTGATCCGCTCGGCCGGCGGCGCGCCGGGCCCGAGCGGCGGCGGACCGCTCAGGAACGCCGCCTGGAAGCGCCGTTCCCGCTCGTCGATCAGCGCGAGGACGAGCCCCGCGCGGTCGCCGAAGCGCCGGTAGACGGTGCCCACCCCGACGCAGGCGGCCTTGGCCACCTCGTCGAGCGAGAGCTCCTCGGCGCCGCGCTCGGCGATCATCGTGGCGGCCACCTCGATGATCTTCCGGCGGTTGCGCGCGGCGTCGGCCCGCTCGGGCTGGGGCTGCCCGACGACGGGGAGCGATGGACGTGCGCACACGCCTGGAGCATAACTCCGCGGGAACGGAGAGCTCTCCGGTATTCTCCGAATCGGAGAACTCTCCGATTATGAGGAGCTGAGGATGACCAACTCGTTCAACCAGCAGGTCATTGACGAATTCCGGGCCAACGAGGGCCGGGTGGGCGGCCCGTTCGAGGGCGCGTCGCTGGTGCTGCTCACGACGACGGGCGCCAAGAGCGGCCGGCCGACGACCACGCCGGTGATGTACCTGGCCGACGGCGACCGCTACGTGATCATCGCCTCCAACGCGGGCGCCGACAACCACCCGGCCTGGTACCACAACCTGCGCGCCAACCCCACGGCGACCGCCGAGATCGGCACCGAGACGTTCGAGGTGAAGGCGGACTTCATCGAGGGCGACGAGCGCGACCGGCTCTACGCCCGCATGGTCGAGATCGCCCCCGGCTTCGCGGAGTACGAGGCCAAGACCAGCCGCCGCATCCCGGTGGTGGCGCTCAACCGCACCGCCTCCTGACGGATCAGAAGGGGGCGTCGTCGGCGCCCGGCTCCGAGCGCCTCGCCATGGCGGCGGCGAGCTTGACCCGGGCGCCCTGCAGCCACTCCTCGCAGACGGCCGCGAGCCGCTCGCCGCGCTCCCAGAGCTCGATCGACTGCTCCAGCGTGAGCCCGCCCGTCTCCAGGCGGCGCACCACCTCGGTCAGCTCCTCGCGGGCCTGCTCGTACGAAGGTGTCTTCTCGTCTGCCACGGCCACCACCCTAGACGCCGCCGCGCCCGCCCAGGGTCACCCCTTGGCGCGCTGCTGCAGGAGCCCGGCCAGCTCGGTCAGCTCGGGCCAGTCGGCCGTGCCGGTGATCACGAGGGTGACGTCGGGCAGCACCCGCACGAGCGAGCGCTGGTTCTTGTCCTCGCGGAACCGCTTCTCCCACGTCACCCCGCCCACCTGCTGGCTGCCGGACGGCTTCGCGATGCCGGTCATGCGGTTGGCGAACTCGGCGGCCGGCTTCTCGTCGCTCTGGGCGAACATGGCGTGCTGCCGCTTGGCGGTGGCGTAGCCCAGGTAGAGCACCTGCGCGCCGTTCTCGCCCTTGGCGATCCTGTTGCTGTTGGGCACCCAGCCCGCCGGGTCCTGCTGCGGGGACCACACCTGATAGGGCACGCCGTGCCCGAAGTTGGCGACGGTGATGGAGTAGTCGAGCCGCGGGATGTGCTCCTGGCGGCTCTGCGGGGCGACGAGCATGAAGAGCCCCACGCCCGCCAGGCACACGAAGAGGGCTACCGCGTAGCCGTAGAAACTTTGGCTGAACCGTCGCACACTTGGCGAGGTTACCCGCTGGCGGGCGCGGTCGCCGAAGCGGCGGGCCTGATCTGGCCGATGATCGCCAGCACGTCGTCGACCATCGCGCGGTCGCCGGAGAAGACGATCTCGCTGACGGCCGCGGCCAGGGCGCCGGTGACCACGACGACGAGCGCGGGCTCGTCCTCGAACAGGGCGGCGTTGCGCTGGGCCCAGGTGCGCAGCCGGTCGCGCATGACCACCTCGAAGCCGGGCGGGCCGTCGCCGCGCAGGAACAGGGCGGCCAGCTCGCGTTCCTCCAGGCAGCCTTCGAGGTAGGCGCGGGCGGCGTCGATGAACACCCGCATGGGGTCGCCCTCGGCGGCGGCGCGGGCCGTACGGGCGGCCTGCTTGGTGCGCTGGGCCTGGCGGGCCTGCCATTCCTCCCACAACGTGAGGTAGAGGTCGGCCTTGCCGGAGAAATGGTGGTAGAGGCTGCCCACGCTGGCGTCGGCCCTGGCCACGACGTCCGTCACGCCGGCCTCGGCGAACCCCTTGGAGACGAAGACCTCCCGCGCGGCGGCCAGCAGCGAGCTCCGCGTCGCAGCCCCCCGCTCGGACGTGCGAGGCTGGGTCACCGCGTGTTCCACTTCGCTCATTCGATCTCCTCCACGGCGGGGGCGCATGTCCATGGTGGAGGCGAGATCTCCTACGCGCACGCGATATGGCGCAAAATCCGGTCTCCGTCATGCGGGGCACCCATATAGATATCCCTTTTCGCCGGTCCCTGACCATCGCGTGGCGGCCCTTGCGCAGAGGGCTGAGCCGGACTGGGCAGATTATCCCCCTCTGACCGGGAATAGACCGGCAACTACGATCGAGAGAGTTCTCAACGAGGAGGCTCATCATGTCCGATCAGACGTCGGTACCGGCAGCGCTCGCGACGGGCGAGCACGCCCCCGACCGCAACCTGGCGATGGAGCTGGTACGCGTGACGGAGGCGGCCGCCATGGCCGCGGCCCGCTGGGTGGGCCGCGGCGACAAGAACGGCGCCGACGGCGCGGCGGTCAACGCCATGCGCCAGCTGATCAACACGGTGTCGATGAACGGCGTGGTGGTCATCGGGGAGGGCGAGAAGGACCACGCCCCGATGTTGTACAACGGCGAGCGCGTCGGCGACGGCAGCGGCCCCGACTGCGACGTGGCGGTGGACCCGATCGACGGGACCAGGCTGACGGCGCTCGGCATGCCGGACGCGGTGTCGGTGATCGCGGTGAGCGAGCGCGGCTCGATGTACGACCCGTCCGCGGTGTTCTACATGGAGAAGCTGGTCACCGGGCCGGAGGCGGCCGACGTGGTGAACATCGAGGCGTCGGTGGCCGACAACATCAACGCCGTGGCCAGGGCCAAGCACTGCTCGCCGTCCGACGTCACGGTGGTCGTGCTGGACCGGCCGCGGCACGAGAAGCTGGTCAAGGAGATCAGGGAGACGGGCGCGCGGATCAAGTTCATCGTCGACGGCGACGTGGCCGGCGCGATCATGGCGGCCCGCGCGGGCACCGGCATCGACCTGATGCTGGGCATCGGCGGCACGCCCGAGGGCATCGTGGCCGCGTGCGCGCTCAAGTGCCTGGGCGGCGTGATCCAGGGCCGGCTGTGGCCGCGCGACGACGCCGAGCGCGCCAAGGCCGTCGACGCCGGGCACGACCTCAGCCAGGTGCTCACCACGAACGACCTGGTCAGGTCGGACAACGTGTTCTTCGCCGCGACCGGCATCACCCAGGGCGAGCTGATGCAGGGCGTGCGGTTCAGGTCGGGCGCGGCGGTGACCAGCTCGCTGGTGATGCGCGGCCGGTCGGGGACCATCAGGAAGATCGAGAGCGAGCACCAGCTCTGGAAGCTGCGCGCCTACAGCGCGATCAACTTCGACACGGCAGGCTGACCCGCCTCAGCGGCGGCGTCGGCGTCTGGGCGGTTCCTTGACCTTGATGTCGCCGGCGAAGTTCGTGGTGCGCACCTCGACCACGGGCCCGCCGGGCTCGACCGGCTGCCTGGTCAGGCGGACGGTCTCGCCCTTGGCGACCCTGATCACCTCAAGGTCCTCCGGCACGTGGATCTCCAGGCCGCCGAAGACCAGGGTGGCGTTGATGACGATCCGGCTGTTCTGCAGGATCGCGTCGCGGAAGTCCAGCTTGGTCGTGCCGAACATGGCCGTGACGTCGAGCTCGGCGGGCACCACCCAGCGCCCGCCGCGCTGCTCCTTCTTGAAGATGGCCGACACCGGCCGGCCGTCGAGGTTCAGCGGCTGCTCCTCGGCCGGGAGCAGGTCGGCGGTGAGCCCGGCGAGGTCGCCGAGCGTGCGCGCGGAGTAGACGACGCCGAGCCGCTCCTCCAGCTCGACGAGGTCGAGCCGGCCGTCGGCGTGGGCGTCCTGGAGCACCTGCGCGATGCGTTCGCGGTCGGCGTCGGAGGCGCGCAGCTCGTGCGGCTGCGGCAGGCCGGACGCGGCCGGTGCGCGCCGGGACGTCACGAACTCCTCAGCAAGCCGCTCTCCGACTTCCTGCAGCTTCGGCAACCACGATCCCGCGCGTTCGTTCACACTTCTGACGATATCCGGCGGCCCGGGTATTCGCTCGCCCAAGAACGGACCAACAGGGCGCACATCGGCGAATCCGCCCGAGCAACGCGCCGATCTCCCGGCCTGGCTCTCCGTTCGCCTCGGCGTGCCGATGGCGGTACGCCGGAATCGTCCGGCGTTTCCCGCCGTTGATCCACGCGACAGGCTTCTGACGGCTGATCCTCGGGAGGCGGGCGTGCATCAACCGGCGCGATGGGGGCTCGGGGCGGCGGGGGTGGGCATCGCCGTGATCGTGGGCCTGGAGCTGACCAGCCTCGACGAGACGACCCCGTTCAGGCGCACGATCAGCGAACACGGTCTCGGCCCCGGCGGGTGGATCTTCGGGCTCGCCGTGGGGCTGCTCGCGGCCGGGTCGGCGGCCATCGGCGTCTCGCTGGCGCGCAAGCGGCTGGCCGGGGCGGTCGGCACGGTCGCGCTCATGGCCTGGAGCGTGGGGCTGCTGCTGACGGCCTCGTTCCAGAAGCACGACTGGGCGGTCGGGCCCAGCACGAGCGGCAGCATCCACCGGGTCGGCAGCTTCGTGGCCTTCCTCAGCCTGCCGCTCGCCGCGCTGGTCATCGCCCGGCCCTGGCGACGGCGGGAGCGCAGCAGGCCGGCGACGGTGGCGTTCGGGCTGGGGGTGTGCTCGGCGCTGTGGGTCGCGGGCATCGGCGCGGCGGTGCTGATCGGCGCCGACCACGGGCTGCCGTGGTACCGGGTCGTGCCCCTCGGCCTGGTCGAACGGGGGCTGGCGGTGACCGAGGTGGCCGCGTTGCTGGCCCTCGGGGTGTGGGCGGCCGGGCGGCTGGCGGACGCCGAGCCCGTGCGGGCGGTCAGCCGGGCCGTAGAGCGGCGATGAGGTCCTCCACGTAACCGCGGAAGACGGCCGCCATGTCCACCTGGCCGGGGTCGATCAGCCACTGGGTCTGCAGGCCGTCCATCATCGCGATCAGGCGGTCGGCGTGGGCCTCGGCGTCGAGACCGGCCCGGAACTCGCCGCGCTCGGCGCCCGCGCGCAGCGCGGCGGCCACGTCGGCGCGCAGCCGCCGGTAGCGCCGCCTGGCCCACTCGTGGCCGGGGTGGCCCGGGGTCACCGCCTCGCCGCTGATCACCGAGAAGAGCTGGACGAGGCCCGGCACCCGCGCATTGTGGTCGACGACGTCGGCCAGGGCACGCAGCGCGGCGACGCCGCCGCCGTCGTGGCCGTCGTGGCCGTCGCGCCCCGGCCCGAACCTGCGGCGGTCGAGCTCGTCGCGGTGGTCGAGCACCGCGAGGAGCAGACGTTCCTTGCTCCGGAAGTGGTGGAGCAGCCCGGCCTGGGAGAGCTCGACCCGCTCGGCGATGCGGGCCAGCGAGGCGCCGCGGTAGCCGTGCTCGGCGAACTCCAGCAGCGCGACCGCCAGGATGCGCTCCTTGCGCGCCTCGCCGGTCGCGTAGCCCCGTTTCACCCAGGCACCCTATCCGGCGCCGGATCTGACGCTGGCGTACGGCCCTGACCAGCCGCTAACCTGACTCCGCCTCACGTTTGATTCCCCCCCCGATCAGGAGGCCGTCGTGCCGTCCCCGCGTGATCGCCAGGCCCGTACCGCCACGTACGTCGTGTACGGCGTGCAGGGCCTCTCCTTCGCCACCCTGCTCGTCCAGGTGGCCAGCCTCCAGACCGAGCTGGAGCTCACCGACGGGGCGCTCACGCTCCTGCTGCTGATCGTGCCCGTCTTCGCCGGCGTGGGCAGCGTCGGCGCGGGCACGTTCGCCGCCCGGTACGGCAGCAAGCTGCTCCTGCGGGTCGCGCAGCCCGCGGTGGCGCTCGCCGTGGTGCTCACCGGCCTCGCGCCCTCGGTGCCGCTGGCCGTGCCCGCGCTGCTGCTGTTCGGCCTCGCGGTCGGCGCGGTGGACGCGGGCATGAACATGCAGGGCGTGGCCGTCGAACGCCGGTACGGCACCGCCGTGCTGAACGGCTTCCACAGCGTGTGGAGCGTCCTCAGCCTGGCGGGGGCCCTGTGGGCGGTGTTCGCGGCCGGCCGGGTCTCGCTGGCGGTCACGATGGCGATCCCCATGGTCCTGGCGGTGGCCGGCTCGCTCTACGCCGGGCCGAAGCTGTGCACGATCACCGAGGAGAAGGTCGAGAACGTCGTCGAGGCCGCGACCGGCAAGTTCCCCTGGCGGCCGATCATCCCGCTCTGCCTGGCGATGGGCTTCCTCTACATCGGCGACGCGGCGGTGTCGAACTTCGCGACCGTCTTCATGGGCAAGGCCCTGCTGGCCCAGGACAGCGTGGCGAAGCTGGCCTACAGCGTCTACCAGGGCGCGACGCTGGCCGTGCGGCTCGGCGGCGACGTCGCGGTCCGCCGGTACGGCCCGGCCGCCATCGTCCGGCTCGGCGGCGCGCTGGCCACGCTGGGCTTCCTCGGCGTCGTGGTGGCCCCGAACCAGCCGCTGGCGATCGTCGCGTTCGGGCTGACCGGGCTGGGGTTGTCGGTGGTCGCGCCGCAGTCGTTCTCGGCGGCGGGCAAGCTGGACCCGGCGGGCACCGGGGTGGCCATCGCCCGGGTGAACCTCTTCAACTACGTGGGCTTCATCGTGGGGGCCGCGCTGATCGGCGGCATCGCCGACGCCACGGACTGGCGGGTGGCGTTCGTCGCGCCGCTGCTGCTGGCGGGCGTGATCATCGCGCTCGCGCCGGGCTTCGCGCCCAGGCGGGCCGCCGCGCAGGCGTGATCAGCAAGCCTCCTCAGCCGCGTACCTCGGCGACCTGGACGGGACGCGACTCGCGCAGCGACAGGTCGGCGGCCTCGGCGACGTACAGGGCGGCCAGGGCGTCCTCGACCGAGCACAGGCCCTCGCCGCCGCGCAGGAAGGCGTCGAGCTCGGCCGCGTAGGCCGGGCCGAACCTGGCGACGAAGTCGGGCCAGGGCGGTCCGGGCGGCTGCAGGCCCTCGGCGCTGCGCAGCGGGGCGCGCGGGCCGAGCCCGGCCACCTGGGTGCCCTTCGTGCCGGCCAGCTCCATGCGCACGTCGTAGCCGGCGCCGTTGTAGCGGGAGCCCTGGAGCGTGGCCAGCGTGCCGTCGTCGAGGGTGAGCAGCGCGGCGCTGTTGTCCACGTCGCCGGCCTCCCCGAAGAACGCCGCCCCCCGGTTCGCGCCGACGGCGTGGACGGACACGACCTCGCGCCCGGTCACCCACCGCAGGACGTCGAAGTCGTGGACGTGGCAGTCGCGGAACAGGCCGCCGGACAGCGGGACGTACTCGGCCGGCGGCGGCGCGGGATCGGCCGTCACCAGGTGGACGCGGTGCAGCTCGCCCAGCTCGCCGGCCCGCAGCGCGGCGCGGGCGGCCCGGTAGCCGGGGTCGAACCTGCGCTGGAACCCGACGAACACCCGCCGGCCCGCGCTCGCCTCCAGCACCTTGAGCGTCTCGGCGACCGTGCCCGCCACCGGCTTCTCGCACAGGACGGGGACGCCCCGCTCGCACGCCCTGATCAGCAGCTCGGCGTGCGTGCTGGTCGGCGTGGCGATGACCACGACGTCGGCCTCGAACGGATCCCCCGGCCTGCCGTACGGCGAGGTCCTGACCGGGTCGGCCACGATCAGCTCGTCGACCAGGGGATGCGCGGCCAGGTTCGCCGCGTGGAACGCGCCGATCCGGCCCAGACCCAGCAGTCCCGCCCGCATGCCGCCTCCAGTGCCGCTTTCCACCTCAGTCCATGATATGTCCAGACATACGGACTTTTAAGCCCTGGACGGCCTCCGCCGCCTGATGCACCGGCAGCCGGGCGAACCCCACCACGACCGCCGGCGGGCCGGGCGAGAACCGCATCGGCGCGACCGGCTCGGCGGCCAGGCCGACGCCCTCGGCCGCGCGGACGACCCGGAGCTCGTCCCAGCCGTCCGGCAGGTCGAGGTAGACGTGCAGCCCGGCCTGGATGCCCCGGACGCGGATCTCCGGCAGCTCCTCGGCCAGCGCCCTGACCAGGGCGTCCCGGCGGCGGCGGTACTCCCTGCGCATGCGCCGCAGGTGTTTGTCGTAGCCGCCGGTGCGCAGGAAGTGGGCCAGCGCGTACTGCTCGATGACCGGGGAGCCCAGGTCGAGCTCGCTCCGGGCGCGGCGGATCGCCTCGGCCAGGCGGGCGGGCGCGGCGACCCAGCCGAGCCGGAGGCCGGGGGCGAGCGACTTGCTGACGCTGCCGGTCAGGATCACCCGGTCGGGGGCCAGCCCCTGGAGGCAGCCGACCGGGTCGCGGTCGTAGCGGAACTCGGCGTCGTAGTCGTCCTCCAGGACCGTCCGGTCGCCCGCGCAGGCCCACTCCATGAGCGCGGCCCGCCGGGCCGGGGAGAGCACGACGCCCGTCGGGTACTGGTGTGCGGGCGTGACCAGCGCCGCGTCGCCGTCCATGGCCCCGGCGATCAGGCCCTCGCAGCCCACGGGCACCGGCACCAGGCGGGCCCCGGCCCGTTCCAGCAGCGGGACCTGGCGGCGGCTGGTGGGGTCCTCGACGATCAGGCGCAGGCCGCCGCGCCGGGCCAGGACGTGCAGCGCCAGGCTCAGCCCCTGCGCCACGCCGCCCACCACGACCAGGTTGTCGGGATGGACGTCGGCCGCCCTGACCCGCCGCAGGTAACCGGCCAGCTCCTCGCGCAGCTCCGGGACGCCGCCGGGATCGCCGTAGTCGAGCGCGTCGGACGGCACGGTGGCCAGCACGTGCCGGACGGCCGACGACCACCGCTCCCGGGGGAAGTGCCCCAGGTCGGGGGACGTGGCCCGATGCCCGTGGTACGGCCCGCAGACGCCGCCGTCGGCCGCCGGCCAGGGACGCGCGGACCGGACGGCGCCCAGCGGGGCCACCTCGGTCCCGGCCCCCACCCGCGAGACCAGGAACCCCTCGGCCACGAGCTGCTCGTACGCCTCCACCACCACGCCCCTGGAGACCTGGAGGTCGGCGGCGAGGTCGCGGGTGGCTGGCAGGCGCGTGCCGGGCGCCAGCCGCCCGAGACGCACGCCCTCGCGCAGCTCGGCCGCGATCTGCCCAGCGATCCCTCCCGCATCCCGATTGATCTGGATGTGCAGGTCAGCCATATTGGTCCTGTCATATAGCGGCCCATTGGTCTGTTTATGCGAACCATTGTCTCCCTACGATCCTGCCCATGAGAAACGGAATCGCCGGAGCCGCCACCGCCATGTTCCTGGTGGGCACCCTGGCCGGAGTGTCCGGCCTGATCGGCTCCTATCCCGTGTACGGCGGCCAGGCCGTGCGCTACCTCGCCGCCGCGGTCATCCTGCTGGTCGTCACCAGGGCGCTCGGCCTGCGGTTCGTCCGGCTCACCGGGCGCGAGACCCTGTACCTGGGCGGGCTCACCCTGCTCGGGCTGGTGGTCTTCAACGTCTGCGTCGTCGAGTCCACCCGGGCCTCGGGGCCGGCGCTGGTGGGCACCGTCCTCGGCACCGTGCCGCTGGCGCTGGCGCTGGCCGGCGGGCGTCCGGCGCCGCGCCTGCTGATGGGGGCGTCGGTGGTGGTGGCCGGCGCGACGCTGGCGACCGGCCTGGGCAGCGGGAACCCGACCGGCCTGCTGTGGGCGCTCGGGGCGCTGGCAGGCGAGGTGAGCTTCTCCATGCTGGCCATCCCCCTGCTGCCCAAGCTGGGGGCGATCCGGGTGTCGGCGTACTCGACGGCGCTGGCCGTGCCCATGCTGGCCGTGGTCGGCCTGGTCCAGGAGGGCTCGGCCATGTTCAGGACGCCGACCGCGGCCGAGACGCTGGGCTTCGCGTACCTGGCGGTCGTGGTCACGGTCATGGCCTTCTTCCTCTGGTACACCTCGCTGCCCAAGCTCGGCCCAGGGACGGCCGGGCTGTTCGCCGGGCTCATCCCGGTCGGCGCGATCGTGACGGGGCTCGTGCTCGGCATCGCGACGCCGAGCGTCTACGACCTGGCGGGGGCCGGGCTGGTGATCGTCGGCATCCTGGTGGGGCTCACCGCGCGGCGCTCGCCGGAGCCCGTGCCGGCCCCGGGATGACCACCTGACGGGGGGCGTACCCTCTATGGACATGGACTTCGACTACACCGATCTGCTTCCCCTGGGCGCCGATGAGACCGAGTATCGGCTGATCACGTCGGAGGGGGTGCGGAAGGTCGAAGCGGCCGGGCGTACGTTCCTTGAGGTCGACCCCGAGGCCCTGCGGCTGCTCACCGAGACCGCGGTCCACGACATCTCCCACTTCCTGCGCACGTCGCACCTGGCGCAGCTGCGCAAGATCGTCGACGACCCCGAGTCCAGCGGGAACGACCGGTTCGTCGCCCTCGACCTGCTGAAGAACGCCTCCATCTCGGCCGGCGGCGTGCTGCCGATGTGCCAGGACACCGGCACCGCCATCGTCATGGGCAAGCGCGGCCGCCACGTGCTGACCGACGGCCGCGACGCCGAGCACATCTCGAAGGGCGTCTACGACGCCTACACCAAGCTCAACCTGCGCTACTCCCAGATGGCCCCGCTGACCATGTGGGAGGAGAAGAACACCGGCAACAACCTGCCCGCCCAGATCGAGCTCTACGCCGAGGACCCCCACGGCCACGCCGACGAGTACAAGCTGCTGTTCATGGCCAAGGGCGGCGGCTCGGCCAACAAGTCGTTCCTCTACCAGGAGACCAAGGCGGTGCTCAACGAGAAGCGCATGCTGGCCTTCCTGGAGGAGAAGATCCGCTCGCTGGGCACCGCGGCCTGCCCGCCGTACCACCTGGCCGTGGTGGTGGGCGGCACCTCCGCCGAGTTCGCGCTCAAGACCGCCAAGTACGCCAGCGCCCGCTACCTCGACTCCATCCCCACCGAGGGCTCGCCCTCCGGGCACGGCTTCCGCGACCTGGAGCTGGAGGCCAAGGTATTCGAGCTGACGCAGAAGCTCGGCATCGGCGCCCAGTTCGGCGGCAAGTACTTCTGCCACGACGTGCGCGTGATCCGCCTGCCCCGGCACGGCGCGTCCTGCCCGGTGGCCATCGCGGTGTCGTGCTCGGCCGACCGCCAGGCGCTGGCCAAGATCACGGCCGAGGGCGTGTTCCTGGAGAAGCTGGAGACCGACCCGGCCCGCTTCCTGCCGGAGACCACCGACGAGCACCTGTCCGACGACGTCGTCCGCATCGACCTCAACAGGCCGATGCCGGAGATCCTGGCCGAGCTGACGAAGTACCCCGTCAAGACGCGGCTCTCCCTCAGCGGCCCGCTCGTCGTCGCCCGCGACATCGCGCACGCCAAGATCGCCGAGCTGCTCGACGACGGCGGCGAGATGCCCCAGTACCTCAAGGACCACGCGGTCTACTACGCCGGCCCGGCCAAGACCCCCGAGGGTTACGCCTCCGGCTCGTTCGGCCCCACCACGGCCGGCCGCATGGACTCCTACGTCGAGCGCTTCCAGGCGGCGGGCGGCTCGATGGTCATGCTGGCCAAGGGCAACAGGTCCAGGCAGGTCACCGAGGCGTGCCAGAAGTACGGCGGCTTCTACCTGGGCTCCATCGGCGGCCCGGCCGCCCGGCTGGCCCAGGACTGCATCAGGAAGGTGGAGGTGCTCGAATACCCCGAGCTGGGCATGGAGGCGGTGTGGAAGATCGAGGTCGAGGACTTCCCCGCCTTCATCGTCGTCGACGACAAGGGTGACGACTTCTTCACCGACCGCACCGGGCCGGTGCTGAGCATCGGGCGCAGGTAGGGCCCGAGCGCGTCGAAGGGTGCCGGGCGGCGGTCGAAGCCCCTCGGCACCGGACGACGGGGGGTCGCCCTCGGGCGTCTCGGGCGTCTCGGGTGTCTCAGGCGGCGACGGGGGCTCGGTGGGGGGCGACGACGCTGCCGTCAGGCAGGAGCAGACCCGTGTCCTCGAACAGCACCACGCCGTTGCAGAGGAGGCTCCAGCCCTGGTCAGGATGGGCCGAGATCACGTGCGAACGCTCACGGTCGGGCGAGTCCGCACTGGGGCATACGGGAAAGTGACTGCACATCATCGCGCACCTCTCAGATGGCGCTCCTGCTTCCTGATGGTCAAAAGGGCAACTGTCGCCCCGACGGCGTGCGAAGGTCCAGGGTGGCGCCGACCGGCTTCCTCGGCCGGCGGCGAACCTGTGTCTGGCGCATCTCCATCACGTCCTTCAACTTCTGTCGTCAGTGGTGGAACGTCGGCGTCCTACCCAGTCTCGGGGCCGGCACCGACAGTTTCAGCTGCTCGCGGGTTCTCGCCTGGTCTCATGTCCTAACCATGCCCCCGTCCCCTTTCGGCACCCTTACATCTTGCTGACGGCGTGCCATGGTTCCTGTCAATCAGCCTGCCGTACGCGGGAAAGTGCCCTACTAGGCATCATGCACATTTATCGGGGAGAGAGGTGTGCCGAGCGTCACACTTGCTCTGACGTGCGGTAATACAACAAAGCGCGCATCCCGGACAGGAATGCGCGCTGTGTCGATGTGTCAGGCGGCGTAGGACGGGTAACCGTAGCCTACGACCTGCGAGGTCGGCCGGACGCGCTCCTCGACCTTGCCGTTGCCGGTGTTGCCCTCGATCGTGGAGATCGTGCCGTCGCCGTTGTCCTTGACGACGAAGCCGACGTGCTGGATGTCGTTCAGGCTCTTGCTGCCGCTCCAGGAGAAGAAGACGACGGCGCCCGGCCTGGCCTCGGTGCCCCAGCGGTCGTTGGCGGCGAACCACTTGGCGTGCGTCACGGTGTAGGCGTCCCAGCCGACCTGCGGGCGGGCGCCGGTCTGCTCGCCGACCCAGGAGACGAACATCGAGCACCAGGCGGCGTTCAGGTAGTCCTGGCGGCTGCCGCCGTCACGCGCGACGGTCTCGGCGGCGCGCTGGGAGTCGGCGTACCACTTCTGGAACTTGGTGCCGCCGCCGTTGGCGTCCTCGGAGGTGCCGACCTGGGCGCGGGCCGTGGCCAGCACCTGGGCGGCGGTGACGTTCACCCGGCCCTGGGCCGAACCCTGCGCGGCCGACTGCTGCGCGGCGGCCTGGGCGTCGGTCCGGTGCGCGGTCGCGGCGCTGACGGCGGCAGTGGCGCCCAGCGCGCTCGCGGCGATGGTCGCGCCGAGGGCGAGCTTGGCGAGATGGGACGTGGTCATCATGGCGTGCTTGGCCATCGGGGGGTGCTCCTTTGCTCACCGTCCGCGCATGAGGCACGGCGGGTCACAGGTGTGAATCCTGCGATGGGTGATGACGACAGATCTGCGGGGGCGCCTCGACACGGCTGCCCTGCCGTCGCATACGAACAGGTACAACAGCGCCCTGACCTGGGTAATTCCCACCCCAAGAAATCCCCACAGGACGCCTGTGCGCGGACGGCTCATGCCGTCCGCGCACAAACTGGACCTAACTGACTCCCGCCACGATGCCAAGGCGAGACCTAGGTCGCAAGTCTGATGCACTTGCGAACTAGTTGCAATAGTGTCCTCCAGAGATCTACTTCGAGAGGACGGCCCCATGGGCGACTACACCCTTCCCGACATGCCGTACGACTACGGCGCGCTGGAGCCCGCCATCACCGGCGAGATCCTGGAGCTGCACCACGCCAAGCACCACGCGGCCTACGTCAAGGGCGCCAACGACACGCTCGACCGTCTGGCCGAGGCCCGCGACGGCGGCGACTTCGCCGGCCTGGTGGGCCTGGAGAAGACCTTCGCCTTCAACCTGTCCGGCCACGTCCTGCACTCGATCTTCTGGGAGAACCTCTCCCCCGACGGCGGCGACCGCCCCGACGGCGCGCTCAGGGCCGCCATCGACGAGCATTTCGGCACGTTCGAGGCGTTCCAGAAGCAGCTCACCACGGCCACGGCGTCGGTCCAGGGCTCGGGGTGGGGCGTGCTGGCCTGGGAGCCGCTGAGCCGCAGGCTGGTGGTCGAGCAGATCTACGACCACCACGGCAACGTCGGAATGAACACCACGCCGCTTCTCGTGTTCGACGCGTGGGAGCACGCTTACTATCTGCAGTACCGCAACGTGCGTCCGGACTACGTCGAGAAACTGTGGGGCCTCGTCAACTGGGCAGATGTGGCCCGGAGGTTCGCTGACGTAACGAGTCAGGCGGGTTGACTTAAGTTCGCAACAATTTATCGGCCCCGCCTCTACTGGTCGGTTTACACAAATAGGTAAGCTGCCTGGCATGCGTGCGCCCTCCGGTTACCTTCTCGCCGCGCGCTATCGGCTTGTGGAGCCGGTTGGTCGCGGCGGCATGGGCACCGTTTGGCGGGCGCATGACGAGTTGCTCGACCGCGACGTGGCGGTGAAGGAAGTACGGCTGCCCACCGTCCTCGACGAGGAGCTGCGCGCGGAGTTGTGCGCCCGCACCGAGCGCGAGGGCAGGGCGACCGCGATGGTGGCCCATCCGTCGGTCATCACCGTGTTCGACGTCGTGACCGAGGACGACCGTCCCTGGATCGTGATGGAGCTGCTCCGGGCCAAGTCCCTGGAGCAGCTCATCCAGGAGCACGGACCGCTCCCTCCGCGCCGGGCCGCCGAGATCGGCCGGCAGATCCTCGGCGCGCTGCGGGCCGTCCACGCCAAGGGCATCCTCCACCGCGACGTGAAGCCCAGCAACGTCCTGGTGACCGAGGACCGCGCGGTGCTCACCGACTTCGGCCTGGCCGCGCTCGAAGGCGACGTCTCCATCACCCAGGCCGGCATCGTGCTCGGCTCGGCCGGTTACATCGCCCCCGAACGGGTTCTCGGCTCCAAGGCCAGCCCCGCGGGCGATCTGTGGTCGCTCGGCGCGACCCTCTACACCGCCGTCGAGGGCCGGGGGCTGCACGGCCGCCGTACGGCCGCCGCCGCGCTGGCCGCGCTGACCAGCGGCGAGCCGATCCCGATGAGCAAGGCGGGCCCGCTGGCGCCCGTGCTCGACGCGCTGCTCAGGATCGATCCACAGACCCGGCTCGACTCCGTACGGGCCTCGCTCATGCTGGCCCGGGTGGCCGCGGGCGGCTCGGCGGAGGAGCCGCTGGCCCCGCGCCGGCCCGTACGCCCGGTTCCCGTGGTCACCTCGCCACCCTTCGCGCGCAGGTCCGCGCACCGCGGGCTGCACAGGGCGGAGGCCGCCGCCGCCGCGCTGTCGGTCCCGCCGCCGCGCCAGGAGCGCAGGCCGGGTGAGGGCGTCCACCGCAAGCGGGTCGACCCACGTCCGAGCCCGTCTACTTATGTCCGTTTCAAGGCGGCGGTGATAAAGTTGTTCCTTCCTCGGCGGTTCTGGCCAAGAGAACTTCGCAAGCGAGGGTAAAGCACTTCCCAAGCGAGAATCGATATCTTCTTCTCATGCCGGAACAGCAGACACGCCTGCTCGCGGAGCGCTACGAGCTCATCGCCCCGCTCGGCCGGGGCACGATGGGGACCGTGTGGCGCGCCCGCGACCGCGCGCTCGGGCGCGAGGTGGCGGTCAAAGAGATCCGCCAGGACCAGGGGCTCACCGAGGACCAGCGGGCCGAGCTGCGCGAGCGCATGGTCCGCGAGGGCCGCCTCGCCTCGCGGATCAACCACCCGTCCGTCGCCGCCATCCACGACGTGCTCATCCAGGACGACAGCCCCTGGATCATCATGGAGCTCATCGAGGCGCGCTCCCTGGAGCAGGTGATCGAGGAGGAGGGCCCGCTGCCGCCCCGGCTCGTGGCCGAGATCGGCGTCGACCTGCTCGGCGCGCTGCGCGCCGCGCACTCCCAGGGCATCACGCACCGCGACGTCAAGCCGGGCAACGTGCTCATCACCGAGAGCGGCCGGGTGGTCCTGACGGACTTCGGCATCGCCAAGGCCGAGGGCGACTCCCGGCTCACCAAGACGGGCATGGTGATCGGCTCGCCCGGGTACACGGCCCCGGAACGCGCCAGGGGCGAGTACACCGGGCCCGAGTCCGACATCTGGTCGCTGGGCGCGACGCTGTACTTCGCGGTCGAGGGGCGGCCGGCGTACGAGCGGGCCACGATCGCCGAGACGCTGGCGGCGCTGCTCAGCGAGAGCGCCGACCCGCCCACGCAGGCCGGGCGGCTGCGGCCGGTGCTGAACGGGCTGCTCAACAAGGACTACCGGCAGCGGCTCAGCGCCGCCAAGGCGGAGACCCTCATGCGGATGGTCGCCGACACGCCCACGAGCGAGATGCCGGCGCTCACGGCGGAAGCCCTGATGGCCCAGGAGGCCGCGTTGCCCGACCCCTTCACCGACTCCGGCCCACGGCGTCCCGCCGGCCCTCAGGGGCGCCCTTCAGGGCCTCAGGAGGCGTACGGGGCCGGTGCGCCGCCCGTCCCGGGCCCGCAGCCGACGCGTCCCGCCGGGGCGCGGCCCTCAGGGCCGCAGGGGCCTTCCGGGCCGCAGGAGGCCGCGCGGAGCCCGCTGGGGGCGCCGACGATGCCTCAGAGCACCGCACCGGGCCGGCCGCCGCAGGCCCCGCGTCCCGCGCAGCCGCCGCAGGCGGCTGACGCCGGCGACGAGAGCGGCTTCGACCCCGACCAGACCGTCAGCGTCATGCGCCCCAAGGGGCCGTTCCCTCCGGCGCCCGAGCCGGGCGGCGGCCGTCCGCCGCAGCGCCCCGACCACGAGGGGACCGTCACGACCAGGCACATCGCCGCGCCGCGGAGCGGTTCCCCCGGCCAGCAGGTCTACCCGCCGGCGCAGCAACCGCCGCACGCCGCGCGGCAGCAGGGCCCGGGACCGCAGGGCGCAGGACAGCAGGGCGCAGGACAGCAGGGGCCGGGACAGGGCGGCCCGCAGCAGGGCGGGCCTGGACAGGGCCGGCCGGTGCCGCCCGCCGGTGGCCCGCACCAGGGCCAGGGCCTCGGGACCGACCTGTTCGCCATCGCGGGGCCGCCCGAGAAGCCGCAGGCGGGCAACCGCAACGGCATGCTCGTGCTGATGGCCGTGGCGGCGGCGGCCGCGGTCGTGATCGCCGTCCTCATCGTGGCGCTCATCTCCAGCTGAGCGAGCCTTTCCCGGTACGACGGCCCGTCCCCGCCCGGGGCGGGCCGGCCCCGGACTGATCGCCCGGCCGTGGGACAGACTGGAGTCATGAGCGAGTTCAGAATCGAACATGACTCGATGGGCGAGGTCCGGGTGCCGGCGGGAGCGCGGTGGCGGGCCCAGACCCAGCGGGCGGTGGAGAACTTCCCGGTCTCGGGGCGGCCGCTCGAACCGTCCCACATCGCCGCGCTCGGCCTGATCAAGGCGGTCGCCGCCGAGGTCAACGGCGAGCTGGGCGTGATCGACAAGGATCTGGCCGAGGCGGTCGCGCAGGCCGCCGCGGACGTCGCCGACAACGAGCACGACGCCCACTTCCCCATCGACGTCTTCCAGACCGGCTCCGGCACCTCGTCCAACATGAACGCCAACGAGGTGATCGCGACGCTGGCCGAGGAGCGGCTGGGACGGCCCGTGCACCCCAACGACCACGTGAACGCCTCCCAGTCCTCCAACGACGTCTTCCCGACCTCGATCCACGTGGCCGCCGCGATCGAGGTGACCTTCCACCTGCTGCCCTCGCTCACCCACCTGGCCGACACGCTGCACGCCAAGGAGGCCGAGTTCGCGCAGGTGGTCAAGTCGGGCCGGACCCACCTGATGGACGCCACGCCGGTGACCCTCGGGCAGGAGTTCGGCGGGTACGCCGCCCAGATCGACCACGGCGGCACCCGCGTGCGCACGGCGCTGAACCACGTACTGGAACTGCCCCTGGGCGGGACGGCGGTCGGCACGGGCATCAACACCCCGCCCGGCTTCGCGCAGCGGGCGATCGCGAAGCTGGCCGAGGCGACCGGCATCCCCTTCCGCGAGGCCGCCGACCACTTCGAGGCCCAGAGCGCCCAGGACTCCATCGTGGAGCTGTCCGGGCAGCTCAAGGTGGTGGCCGTGTCGCTCAACAAGATCGCGAACGACCTGCGCTGGATGGGCTCGGGCCCGCGCGCCGGGCTCGGCGAGATCAACCTGCCGGACCTGCAGCCGGGCTCGTCCATCATGCCGGGCAAGGTCAACCCGGTGATCCCGGAGGCCACGGCCATGGTCGCGGCCCAGGTCATCGGCAACGACGCGGCGATCACCTTCGCCGGGGCCTCGGGCAGCTTCGAGCTGAACGTGCAGCTGCCGGTCATCGCCCGCAACATCCTGGAGTCGATCAGGCTGCTGGCGAACGTGTCCAGGTTGCTGGCCGACCGCTGCGTGGCCGGCATCACGGCCAACGTCGAGCGCCTGCGCGAGTACGCCGAGTCCTCCCCCTCGATCGTCACCCCGCTCAACAGGCACGTCGGCTACGAGGAGGCGGCCAAGATAGCCAAGCAGGCGCTGGCCGAGCGCAGGACCATTCGGGAGGTCGTCGTCGAACGCGGCCACGTCGCCGACGGCACGCTGACCGAGGAACAGCTCGACGCCGCCCTCGACGTGCTGTCCATGACCCGGCCGCCGGCGGAGGGGTGATCCACATAGGCGGGCTCGGATCTATGTCGGCCGCACCCATGCGTCCCGGCGCGGCGAGCGCCTAGGGTTTCGGGTATGGCGAAGGAGCTGACTGGGCGGACCGCGCTGGTGACGGGGGCTGGAGGCGGCATCGGCGCCGCCTGCGCCCGGCGACTGGCCGCCGCGGGGGCCAAGGTCCTGGTGGTCGACAGGCAGGGCGAGGCGGCCGGGAAGGTGGCCGCGGAGGTCGGCGGGGTCGCGGTGGTGGCCGATCTGAGCGATCCGGCCTTCGCGGCGTCGCTGCCCGACGAGCCGGTGGACATCGTGGTGAACAACGCCGGGTTCCAGCACGTGGCGCCGGTCGAGGACTTCCCGCCGGAGGTGTTCTCCACCATGATGCGGGTGATGGTGGAGGCGCCGTTCCTGATCGCGCGGCGGGTGCTGCCCGGCATGTACGCCCGGGGGTGGGGGCGGTTCGTGAACATGTCGTCGGTGCACGGGTTGCGGGCCTCGCCGTACAAGTCGGCGTACACGACGGCCAAGCACGCGCTGGAGGGGTTCTCCAAGGTGGTCGCGCTGGAGGGGGCGGCCCACGGGGTGACGTCCAACTGCGTGTGCCCCGCGTACGTGCGCACGGCGCTGGTCGAGGCGCAGATCGAGGACCAGGCCCGGGTGCACGGCATCGGCAGCGACGAGGTCGTCGAGAACATCATGCTCCAGCCGGCCGCGATCAAGCGGCTGATCGAGCCGGAGGAGGTCGCCGAACTGGTCGCCTACCTCTGCGGCCCCCACGGCTCCTTCATCACCGGCACCTCCCTCCCCGTAGACGGCGGCTGGACGGCCCATTAGTGAGCACCCACTTTCTGGAGCTTTTGGCGCGGGAGGCGTCGGCGGTCGAGTTCGAGGGGCCGATCGTGGAGGCCAGGGCGCAGGGCGCCGATCCGGCCACGATCGAGGAGCTGGAGCAGGCCAAGATCCAGGCGCTGAAGGTCAGGGCGCTGCTCAGGCGGCGGGCCAGGCGCGAGGCCGAGCTGTCGGCGCTCTACGACACCGCCGGCGACCTGGCCGCGCTGCGCGACCTCGACGCCGTGCTCGAAGCCATCGTCCACCGGGCCAGGCAGTTGCTGGCGACCGACATCGCGTACATGACGTTGCACGACCCCGAGCAGGGCGACACGTACATGCGGGTCACCGACGGGTCGATCTCGGCCAAGTTCCGGGCGCTCAGGCTGGCCATGGGCGCCGGGCTGGGCGGGCTGGTGGCGCAGACGGCCACCCCGTACGCGACCGCCGACTACTTCGCCGACGCCAGGTTCCGGCACAAGGGCCACATCGACGAGGCCGTCAAGGAGGAGGGCCTGGTCGCGATCCTGGGGGTGCCGCTGCGGCTGGGCCAGCGGGTGATCGGCGTGCTGATGGCGGCCAACCGCAGCGCCAGGCCCTTCCACCAGGAGGAGGTCTCGCTGCTGGCGAGCCTGGCCGCGCACGCCGCCGTCGCGATCGACAACGCCCGGCTGCTGCAGGAGACCAGGAACGCCCTGGAGGAGCTGTCCCAGGCCCACCGCACCGCCCGGGCGCACGGCGAGGCCGTCGAGCGGGCCGCGCTGGCCCACGACCGGATGACCTCGCTGGTGCTGCGCGGCGGCGGCATCGAGGATGTCGCCGCTGTGGTGACCGAGGTACTCGGCGGGTCGCTGGCCGTGCTCGACGACCTGGGCCGGCCGATCACGGGCGACGTGGGCGAGCTGGACGCGGGGGTGTTCGAGGCGGCGCAGGCGTCCAGGGCGCTGGGGCGTACCGTGCGCAGGGGCGACCAGCTGATCGCGTCGGTGGACGTCGGCGGCGAGCCGTTGTGCACGCTCGTCCTGCGCAGCGACGACGCCGACGAGCGCATCCTGGAACGGGCGGCGCTGGTGTGCGCGCTGCTGCTGCTGTTCAGGCGGAGCGTGGCCGAGGCCGAGGGCCGGGTCAGGGGCGAGCTGCTGGAGGACCTGATCTCGCGGCCGGACTCGCCCGGCCTGGCCGACCGGGCCCGGCGGCTGGGCGTGGACCTGCGCGCGCCGCACGTCGTGGTGGTGGCCAGGCACGGCGGCCAGCGGGAGCGGGCGGCGTTCTGGGCCTCCTCGCACGCCACGGTCCGGCACGGGCTGGCGGCGGGGCGCGGCGACGAGGTGGTGCTGCTGCTGCCGGGCGTGGACGCGGGCGGTCTGGCCCAGCGGGTGGCGGCCGAGCTGAGCGCGTCCCTGCACAGCCCGGCGACGGCGGGCGCCTCCCCGGCCCGCCTCCCCGAAGCCGCGCCCGGCGGCCCGACGGGCGGCCCGCCGGGCGCGCCGGCAGGCGGCTCAGGAGGGGGCGCGACAAGCGGACCGGGAGCTGGACCGGGAGGCGGATCGGCGGGCGCGCGGGACGTCGCGGAGGCGTACCAGGAGGCGCGGCGGTGCGCCGAGGCGCTGCTCGCGCTCGGCCGGGCCGGTGACGGCGCGAGCCCCGCCGAGCTGGGCTTCGTCGGGCTGCTCGTGGGCGACGGCCGCGACGTGCGCGGTTTCGTCGGCCGCGTGGTCGGCGCGGTGATCGATTACGACGCCCGCCGCGGCACCGCGCTGACCGACACCCTGTCGGCCTACTTCGGCACGGGCGGCTCACCCTCCCGTACGGCCGAGGCCATGCACATCCACGTCAACACCGTCACCCAGCGCCTCGACCGGATCGGCAAGCTGCTGGGCGACGGCTGGCTGGAGCCCGAGCGCGCGCTGGAGATCCAGCTCGCCCTCCGCCTGCACCGGCTCGGCCACACATCCTCCCCGCAGACTGTGGGTCCCGGCCCCATATAAGTGACGCCGGTCACTCTTTACCGTGACCGGCATGGCCACTTCCATCAAGAGGATCGTCGCCGCGAGCCTGATCGGCACCACCATCGAGTGGTACGACTTCTTCCTGTACGGCTCGGCAGCCGCTCTCGTGTTCAACAAACTCTTCTTCCCCGAGTCCGATCCGCTGACCGGCACGCTGCTGTCGTTCCTCACCTACGCCGTCGGATTCGTCGCCCGCCCGCTCGGCGGCCTGATCTTCGGCCACTTCGGCGACCGGGTGGGCCGCAAGACCCTGCTGGTGGTCAGCCTGCTGATGATGGGCGCCGCCACGTTCCTGATCGGCTGCCTGCCGACGTACGCCACGCTCGGCTCGTCGGCGGCGCTGCTGCTGACCGCGCTGCGGCTCGTGCAGGGCTTCGCGCTCGGCGGCGAGTGGGGCGGCGCGGTGCTGATCGTGTCCGAGCACGGCGACACGAAGCGCCGCGGGTTCTGGGCCTCCTGGCCGCAGGCGGGCGCGCCCGGCGGGAACCTGCTGGCCACCGGCGTGCTGGCGGCGCTGGCCGCCTGGCAGTCCGACGAGGCGTTCCTGTCGTGGGGCTGGCGCATCCCGTTCCTGCTGTCGGGGGTGCTGGTGCTGGTCGGGCTGTGGATCCGGCTGACGATCAGCGAGTCGCCGGTGTTCCAGCAGGCCGAGCCGGAGCCGACCGCGCCGATCGTGGGCGTGCTGCGGAACCACTGGAAGGACGTGCTCACCGCCATCGGCGCCCGGCTGGCCGAGAACATCTCGTTCTACCTGCTGACGGTGTTCGTCATCACGTACGCGAAGAACGCCAAGATCGACAACTCGACGGTGCTGACCGCGGTGCTGCTCGCCTCGGCAATCCACTTCGTCACGATCCCGATGTGGGGCGCGTTGTCGGACCGGGTCGGCCGCCGTCCGATCTACCTGGCCGGGGCCGCCGGGATCGGCGTGTGGATCTTCGCCTTCTTCCCGCTGGTGGACACCGGCAACTTCCTGGCGATCACCCTCGCGGTCACCGTCGGCCTGCTCTTCCACGGCATGATGTACGGCCCGCAGGCGGCCTTCTTCTCCGAGCTGTTCGGCACCAGGACGCGCTACACCGGCGTGTCGATCGGCGCCCAGCTCTCGGCGATCGTGGCCGGCGCGCTGGCCCCGCTGATCGCGGTGGCGCTGCTCAAGAGCTACTCCAGCAGCGTGCCTATCTCGGTCTACCTTGGCCTGGCGGCGGTGCTCACGCTGGTCGCCGTCTACACCGCCCGCGAGACCCAGGGACGCGACCTGGCCGAGAGGATCCACGCGCGATGAAGGTCACCACCCCCCGCCTCACGCAGCACGTCCTGACCGTCGAGGGCCGGACGTCCGGCGAGCCCGTGCTGTTCGTGCACGGCAACGTCTCCTCCGGCGCCTTCTGGCGCGACACCATGGCCGCGCTGCCCGCCGGCTACCGCCCGCTCGCCCCCGACCTGCGCGGCTTCGGCGACACCGACCCCGAGCCGGTGGACGCCACCAGGGGCCTGCGCGACTGGTCCGACGACCTGGCCGAGCTGGTCGAGGCGCTCGGGCTCGACGGCGTGCACCTGGTCGGCTGGAGCCTGGGCGGCGGCGTCGTCCTGCAGCTGCTGCGCGACCGTCCTGAGCTGGTCAGGAGCGTCACGCTGGTCAACCCGATCTCCCCGTACGGCTTCGGCGGCACCGAGGGCCCGGACGGCACGCTCACCCACCCCGACGGCGCGGGATCGGGCGCCGGGGCGGCGAACCCGGACTTCGTGGCCCGGCTCAAGGCGGGCGACATGTCCGACGAATCCCCCACGTCCCCCCGCAACGTGCTCCGCACCGGCTACGTCAAGCACCCGCGGATCCCCGACGAGGACTTCTACCTGCGGTCCATGCTCACCACCCGCGTGGGCGAGGCCAACTACCCGGGCGACGCCGCCGGCTCCCCCGCCTGGCCCGGCGTGGCCCCGGGCAAGCACGGCGTGCTCAACGCGTGCGCCCCCACCCACTTCCGCCTGGACGACCTGCACGAGATCGGCCCCAGGCCGCCCGTGCTCTGGATCAGGGGCGCCGACGACGTGATCGTCTCCGACACCTCGCTGTTCGACCTGGCCCACCTGGGCGCGATCGGCGTCGTGCCCGGCTCCCCCGGCACCCCGGCCCAGCCGATGGTGACCCAGACCAGGGCGGTCCTCGACCGCTACGGCCGCTACCGCGAGGTCGTGCTGGACGACTGCGGACACAGCCCGCACCTGGAGCGGCCCGCCGAGTTCGGCCGCCTGCTGGCCGGGCATCTGGAGGAGGTCTGATGCTCGTCGCCCTGACCCTGGTCGCGAGCCTGCTCACCGCCCCCGCCGCGGGCGAGCTTACCGTGCCCGGCGCGGAGAAGCTGATCAGCGCCACCCTCGACGACCTGACCACGGCCGGCACCACCCTGACCGGCCACACCGACCCGGCCGACTGGGCCGGCCTGCACTCCAAGGCCACCGTCAACCCGACCGGCGTGCCCGGCACCCAGCTCGACGGCTACTTCCCCGACACCTCCACCGGCAACGCCACGCACGGCTGGAACCACGACTCCCAGTTCGTGATCAGGCTGCCCGACCGGTGGAACGGCGGCCTGGTGGTCAGCGGCACCCCGGGCAACCGGGAGCAGTACGCCAACGACTACACGATCTCCGACTGGGTGCTGTCCAAGGGCTACGCGTTCGCCGCCACCGACAAGGGCAACGTCGGCGTGACCTTCCACGAGGACGGCCGCCGCCCCGGCGACGCCATCGCCGAGTGGAACGACCGCGTCACCCAGCTCGCCGTGGCCGCCAAGTCCGTGGTCAGGCAGCGGTACGGCCGCCCGCCGGCCCGTACGTTCATGGCCGGCCTGTCCAACGGCGGCTACCTGGTCAGGTGGCAGCTGGAGAACCGCGGCTGGCTCTACGACGGCGGCGTGGACTGGGAGGGCACCCTGTTCCGGGTCAAGGGCGACAACCTGCTGACCTTCCTGCCGCCCGCGCTGAAGGCGTACCCGGACGAGGCGGGCGTGCGGGCGGCCGGGTTCGCGCCGGGGTCGGAGTTCCTGTGGCCCTTCCACCGGCAGTACTACTGGGAGCTCACCCAGCAGCTCTACCAGAAGGAGCTGGACCCGTCGTACCAGGGCGCGGCGGCCGACTACGACTACGACGCGCGCCGGCCGTACGCCGCGATGGCCAGGATCGGGCTGACCGGCCGGATCACCAAGCCGCTGATCACGATCCACGGGACGCTCGACTCGCTGCTGCCGATCTCCCGCGACTCCGACGTCTACGCCAGGATGGTCGGCCCGCACCGCCCGTTCCGCTACCACCGGATCGAGGGCGGCAACCACCTCGACAGCCTCGTGGACGTCTATCCCGACCGCCTGCGGCCCATGCTCCCGGCCTTCAGGGACGCCTTCCAGGAGCTGGAGGGCTGGGTCACTCCTTGAGGTAGCGATGCCTGCCCGCGCGCGCCCAGCGCACGATGTGCCGCGCCCCGGGCAGGCGCCTGCCGAGGCGGTGGAGCGCGGTGTCCCGGCCCATGGGCGAGCGCCGCTGGGGGTTCACCGCGACGGCCGGGCGCGTCTCGACCCGGCCGCGGCGCACCTGGAGGCCGAACCGCAGCCCGATCTCCTCGTCGGCCGAGCGCAGCGACGACAGCCAGGCGCCCGGCCCGAGCTGCTCCTCGCTCGGCATGTGCCGCTTGACCGGGATCTTCGCCACGAGCTGGCCGGCGAGCTTGCCCGGCACGCCGGCCTCGACCAGCGCGGGCGCGCACACCTCGCGTTCCCTGCGGCCGGTGCTGCGCAGCACCAGCTCCAGGGGCGGCCCGCCGCTCGGCGGCACGTACGGGACCGGCAGCACGACGTACACGTGGCCGTCGGCCTGGCGGACGGTCACCCCCGGCGACACCAGCGCGATCGACTCCGGGAACGAGCGCGGCTCGACGGCCAGGCCCAGCTCCCCCTTGTCCGACCAGCACGGCACCACCAGCCGCATCCTGGGCCGCTGGGCCAGCACGCCCAGGCAGTTGAGCGGCCCCTCGGCCCGGCCGACCCGGCTCCTGGCCTGGTTGGCGCCGCTGAACATGCGGACGTGCACCTCCCACTGCCCGGGGCTGAGCGGCCGGCCCATCGCCGCGCTGGTCACGTCCAGGCGGGCCTCGCCCTTGATCTGCACGCGGATGCGGCGGCGGCCGTCGGGCCCGCGCTCGACGTGCTGGGTCATCGGCAGGAAGTGCACCACGCCGGTCTCGCTGTGCCGGACGTAGACGTCCACGCGGGCCCGCTCGACGTCGGCCGTGATGTCGGTGACGTCGTCGGACAGCAGCTTGGTGTCGACCGAGCGCGGCGGGATCCAGTGCAGGCGCTCGCCGTCCACGCGGTACCGGTCGGGCAGGCCGTCGCCGGACATGACCTCCACGGTCAGGCCGAGCACCAGGATGTGGGCGTCCCAGCGCATCTCGGTGAGCTCGGCGCGCAGGCCCGCGCGCCGGGTGGAGTTGGCGAACATGACGATCTGGTCCAGGCGTCCGCGCCGGACGAACGCGGCCACCGCCCGTAGCTGGACCGGCAGGTAGCGGTCGATCCGCTCGGGGAAACGCTCGCCGATGAGCTCCTGGACGACCCGGAAGTGCATGCCCCGGTCCACCGAGGAGTCGGCGAACCTGGCGGTCAGCAGCGGCCTGAGCACGGCGGAGCGGAACCAGTAGGCGTACATGCGGTCGCGCTGGCGGCCGGCGCCCACGTAGGTGTCGATGTCGGTGAGCAGCGTCCTCAGCCCGGCCACGATCACCCGGGGGTCCTCCTCGGGCGCCTCGGGCCGCGGCCCGAGGCTGCAGCAGACCTCCTCGGCCAGCACGGCGATCACCTTGGCCTGCAGGTAGGCCCGCATCACGAACGCCTGCTCGGCCAGCCTGCCGCCGGGCATCGCGAAGCCCAGCTCGTTCTCCTCCAGGAAGGCCCGGCGGTAGAGCTGCTGCGGGACGAGCAGCGTCATCAGGCGCTCGCGCAGGATGTCGGCGCGGGCGCTGCTGCGCTCGAACGCCACCATGGGCGGCCCGTAGTCGCGGGCCAGCCGCCCGATCAGCACGTCGGCGTCGGTCTCGACCGCGCGCTCGTGCATGCGGGCCAGCGCGTCGCGGGCCAGCCGGTCGGTCTGGTCCAGGAAGTAGACGTAATCGCCCTCCGCCGCGGCCACGCCCATGTTGCGGCCGCGAGAGGGCGATCCGGTGTGCGGCAGGTGCAGCACGCGGACGTTCTCGCGGAGACCGGCGATGGTGTCCAGCCGTTCCGCGATGCCGTCCGTGGAGCCGTCGTCCACGAAGATCACTTCGTAGTCGGCGGCGGGCAGCGTCTGCTCCAGCGCGGAGCGGATGCACGCGTCCGCGGTGTCACCCGGGTTGTGGACATTGACGATCACACTGACCTTCACACCCATGCGGCCAGCGTGCGCCGCTCATACACGATCGGGTGAGACGGCTTGCCGATTACGGAAGAAGAGTTTGAGCTGTCAGTACCAACCTGTGGACTGCGAGTGCCCCCACGCGCCACAGGGCGTGCCGTAGCGGCCCTTGATGTAGCCGAGGCCCCACGCGATCTGGGTGGCGGCATTGGTCTGCCAGTCGCCACCCGCGCTGGCCATCTTGCTGCCGGGCAGGGCCTGCGGGATGCCGTACGCGCCGGAGTAGCGGTTCATCGCCCGCTCGTTCCAGCCGCTCTCCTTCTGCCAGAGCAGCTCCAGGCAGCCCCACTGGTCGGCGCCCCAGCCCTTGGCGGCGAGCATCGACTTGGCGACGGCCTTGTTGCTGCCCGGCGAGGGGTTGCTGCCCGGCGGGAAGTTGGCGGGCGGGAAGCCGCTGCCGCCCGGCGCCTTCTTCGGCACGACCCAGTCGAGCTTCTTGGCGCCGCCGCCGCGGCCCTTCTTGAGCTGGTCGGCCCGGTACGCCTGCTCGGCGGCGTTCTTCAGCGCGTCGGTCTCGGGGTCGGGGGCGAACAGGTTGCCTCCGGCGAGCGCGCCGAGCTGCTCGGCCGTGAACGGGTCGACCGGCGGCTTGCTCGCGTTGTCGACGGCGCGGTAGGCGACGTAACCCCCGCCGCCCACGACCACCACCAAGGACACGACGGCGACGGCGATGCGCTTGGGGGTGAAACGCGAAGGCCGGCGACGCGCCGAGCGAAGGTCATCCTTCGGGGGGCGCTCACTCAACTGCGGACCGGGGCTCACGATCCATGAGCTTGCCCTGTCATGGGGGGTGGTCCGCAACCGGAACGCGGGATTCGGTTGACGTTCTCTTGGCCAACCAGCAGGTAACAACCTTTTTCACGAAAAATTGTGAATTTCGTCACAGGCGTCTGGCGCCTCCCTTCGAGCGCCCGCACCGAAGGGAGGCCGCTTTCAGGCTTCCGCCCCATCTTCAGGATCTGATCCGCACCCGGTCACAGTTTGATGACACAACCCGGGTATAGGGGACATGGAATAATAATGTGCGCGTGGCCGGCATCCTCCTTGTAGAAGACGATCCCTCCGTCCGCACAGCCTTGGAGCTGGCGTTGACGCGGCAGGGACATTCCGTCACGTCCTACGCGACGGGCGAGGAGGCTCTGGACCACATCCGCGCCCGCCGCCCCGAGATCGCGATCCTCGACGTCATGCTGCCGGGCATCGACGGCGTCGAGGTCTGCCGCCGCATCCGCAAGCTCGACCAGCTCCCCGTCATCCTGCTCACCGCCCGCGGCGACGACCTGGACGTGGTGGTCGGCCTGGAGGCGGGCGCCGACGACTACGTGGTCAAACCGGTCGAGCCGCGAGTGCTCGACGCCCGCATCCGGGCCATCCTGCGCAGGGCCGAGTCCGCGACCTCCGACCGCATCACCTTCGGCGACCTCGTGATCGACCGGGGGGCGCTCAAGGTCACGCTGGCCAGCAAGGAGATCCACCTGACGCCGACCGAGCTGCGGCTGCTGCTGGAGCTGGTCCGGCATCCCGGCCAGGTGCTCAACCGCCGCTACCTGCTGCGGGTCGTCTGGGACCACACGCACGTCGCCGACTCGCGGCTGGTGGACGCCTGCGTCCAGCGCGTCCGCGCCAAGATCGAGCCGAGGCCGGCCGAGCCCGTCTTCATCCACACCGTGCGCGGGTTCGGCTACCGGTTCAGCCCTCCGTGATCCCGCTGCCCACCGGGCTGCGGGCGCGCCTGGTCATCACCTTCACCCTCGTCGCGGTCACCGCGTCGACGCTGGTCGCCACCATCGGCTTCGAGCTGGCCAAGACCGCGCTCGTGACCAGGGCCGAGACCACGTCCCTCGACCTGGTGACCCGCGAGCTCGGCCGGATCACCTTCCCCGTGGGCAAGCTCAGGCCGGGCGAGGCGGCGCCGTCCATGAAGGAGCTCGACCAGGTCGTCCGCACGCTGTCCAGCCCCGGCCGCAGCGTGCTGGTCGAGTACGGCAACCTGCTGTCCGCCGACGGCCCGATGACCATGAAGGACGTCCCCAACGAGCTGTACGGCCGGGCCAAGCAGAACGTCGTCACCCAGCGCAAGGTGATCGGCAACGAGCTGTGGCTCATCGTCGGCGCCGAGGTCCACCGCTACGAGCCCGGCGTCGCCCCCGAGGCCACCGGGCTGCGCGCGTTCGTGTTCTTCCCGCTGCACGACGAGGAGAGCCAGCTCACGACGCTGCGCAACACGCTCACCCAGGGCGGCGCGGTGATCGTGCTGATCGCGCTGGTGGTGGCGCTGCTGTCGGCCCGTCAGGTGCTGCTGCCCGTACGGCGGCTCAGCGCGGCGGCGCAGGCGCTCGGCCAGGGCCGGCTGGACACCCGCCTGCCGGTGCACGGCCAGGACGAGCTGGCCGAGCTGACCGCCCGGTTCAACGACGCGGCCGCGGCGCTGGAGCTCAGCGTGTCGGAGCTGCGCTCGCTGGAGGCCATGTCCCGCAGGTTCGTGGCCGACGTCTCGCACGAGCTGCGCACGCCGCTCACCGCCATGACGGCCGTGGCCGACATGCTCTCGGAGGAGGCCGGCCGGCTGCCCGACGCGCCCGCGGAGGCCGTACGGCTGGTGCTGCGCGAGATCGAGCGCCTGCGCGAGCTGGTCGAGCACCTGATCGAGGTCAGCAGGTTCGACGCCGGCACCGCGACGCTCAACGTGGAGCCCGTGAACGTCGCCGACGCCATCCTGGACTGCCTGGAGGTGCGCGGCTGGAGCGACAAGGTGGACGTGACCGCCTCCCAGGGCCTGACCGTCAATCTCGACCCGAGGAGGTTCGACGTCATCGTGGCCAACCTGGTCGGCAACGCGCTCAAGCACGGCCTGCCCCCGGTGGAGGTCACCGCGCGCGGCACCGAGAACGGCCTGGAGGTGAAGGTGCGCGACCACGGCAAGGGCATCCCGGCCGAGGCGCTGCCGCACGTCTTCGACCGGTTCTTCAAGGCGGGCGCGGGCCGGGCCCGCAGCCAGGGCAGCGGCCTCGGCCTGGCCATCGCCCGCGCCAACGTGCACCTGCACGGCGGCACGATCTCCGTACGCGCCCAGCAGCCGGGCACCCTGTTCACGGTCTGGCTGCCCCACCAATGACCGCACCGATGACCGCATCCATGACCGTGCGCCGGGTCCTCGTCGCCGCCGCGGCCCTGCTGGCCGTGGCCGCCTGCGGCATCTCGCCGACCGACGTCCAGACCAAGGGCGCCGCCCCCACCATCAAGCTCCCGCCGCCCTCCAAGACCATCTACCTGATCAGGAACAAGCAGCTCACGCTCGAACCCGCCGACGTCGAGAACGGCACCGTGGGCAGCCTGCTCGGCGCCCTCTTCGCCGCCTCCGACCAGCCGCTCGGCGACCGCACCACCGAGCTGCACGGCCTGGAGTACGTCGGCATGAAGGACTCGCTCGACCCCGTGCAGCGCGACGAGATGCAGCTCCCGCGCACCTCCACGCTGACCGTGTACTTCAAGGGCGACCGGCCGCTGAGCAGGCTCGGCAAGGCCCAGATCGTCTGCACCGCGCAGCAGGACGCCGCGTTCGAGCAGGTCAAGATCGTCCGGGAGAACGACGGCCGTCCCCCCAAGGCGGAGGGACGGCCGTACACCTGCCCGGAGCTCAAGTAGGCCCGCCGAGCCTCACATCGTGATGTCCTCCAGCATCTCCGTCACCAGGGCGGCGATCGGGGAACGCTCGGACCTGGTGAGCGTGACGTGCGCGAAGAGCGGGTGGCCCTTCAGCTTCTCCACCACCGCCACCACGCCGTCGTGCCGGCCGACCCGCAGGTTGTCGCGCTGGGCGACGTCGTGCGTGAGCACCACCCGGGAGTTGGCGCCGATCCGGCTCAGCACCGTGAGCAGCACCCCGCGCTCCAGCGACTGGGCCTCGTCCACGATCACGAACGCGTCGTGCAGCGACCGGCCGCGGATGTGCGTCAGCGGGAGCACCTCCAGCATGCCCCGGTCGAGCACCTCCTCGATCACCTCGGGCGAGGTGATCGCGCCGAGCGTGTCGTAGACCGCCTGCGCCCACGGGCCCATCTTCTCGCCCTCGGTGCCCGGCAGGTAGCCGAGCTCCTGGCCGCCGACGGCGTACAGGGGGCGGAAGACGACCACCTTGCGGTGCTGGCGGCGCTCCAGGACGGCCTCCAGGCCCGCGCAGAGCGCCAGCGCCGACTTGCCGGTGCCGGCCCGGCCGCCCAGCGAGACGATGCCGATCTCCGGGTCCATCAGCAGGTCCAGCGCGATGCGCTGCTCGGCCGAGCGGCCGTGCAGACCGAAGACCTCGCGGTCGCCGCGGACCAGGCGGACGGACTTGTCCGGCGCGACCCTGCCCAGCGCCGATCCCTTGGCCGACAGCAGCCGCAGGCCGGTGTGCGCGGGCAGCTGCCTGCCCTCCTCCAGGTCGGCCGTGCCCTTGTCGAACAGCGTCTCGACGTCCTCGGCCGTCACCTGCAGCTCGGCCATCCCGGTCCAGCCGGACTCGACCACCAGCTCGGCGCGGTACTCCTCGGCCGCCAGGCCGATCGAGGCCGCCTTGACCCGCATGGGCAGGTCTTTGGAGACCAGCACGACGTCGCAGCCCTCGGCCGCGAGCGAGCGCGCGACGGTCAGGATGCGCGTGTCGTTGTCGCCCAGGCGGAACCCGACGGGCAGGATGGACGGATCGCTGTGGTTGAGCTCAACCCTGATCGTTCCATCCCCTGTCGGCATCGGCTCGTCGAGCCTGCCGTGCTGAACCCGCAGGTCGTCGAGGTAGCGCAGGGCCTTCCTCGCGAAGTAGCCGAGCTCGGGATGGTGCCGCTTACCTTCCAGCTCCGTGATGACCACGATGGGAAGGACGACGTCGTGCTCGGCGAAGCGCGTCAATGCCGCCGGGTCGGCCAGCAGGACCGAGGTGTCGAGCACGTACGTGCGCTTGGCCGGCTGGTGAGTAGGGTTGCTCGAGGACACTGCCACACGTTCTCCCCCGGGCGCCCATAGGTGCGGGCACCCTGCAGACGAGGTGGGAACCGGACCGGACCCGCGTCCCCGACCGCAACCTGCCGGCGGAGCCGGACTCCGGCCCCCCTCGGCAGATGTCGGTGCAAAGGCGGGCCCTCTCCGGGATGCCCGGCCTGTGGCCGGACACTTTCAACGTTACGTCCTGGATACCCGAATGTCGCATCAAGAACCGTAACGCCGGTGTCTCGCAGCGTAATCGCGCAGCGCCCGCAGGAAATCGACCCTGCGGAAGTCCGGCCAGTAAGCCTCGTGGAAGTAGAACTCGGAGTGAGCGCTCTGCCACAACATGAATCCGGACAGACGCTGCTCGCCCGACGTACGGATGAGGAGGTCCGGGTCGGGTTGGCCGCGAGTGTAGAGATGCTCCGCGATGTGTTCGACATCGAGGACCTCGACGAGGTCCTCGATGCTGGCGCCCTTACTCGCATGCTCCTGGAGGAGTGAGCGCACCGCATCGGCAATCTCACGTCTTCCTCCATACCCAACTGCAACGTTCACAATCAGGCCCGGACGGTGTGATGACGCTTCTTTTGCATTTTTCAGGACATTGGCCGTGCGGTCGGGGAGGAGGTCGAGCGCGCCCACCGGGCTGATCCGCCAGCCCTCGGCCACGAGCTCCTGGACCACGTCCTCGATGATGCGCAGCAGCGGCTCCAGTTCCTCGCGCGGCCGGTTGAGGTTGTCGTTGGACAACATCCAGACGGTGACGACCTCGACGCCCGTCTCCCGGCACCAGCCGAGCAGCTCCGATATCTTGTCCGCGCCCTTGCGGTGGCCGGTGGCCACGTCGCGCATGCCCATGGCGCGCGCCCAGCGGCGGTTGCCGTCGATGATGACCCCGACATGCCGGGGAACGCTGTCCTTGGACAGCTTGGTCTCCAGCCTGTGTTCGTACAGCCGGTAGACCAGGTCGCGCAGGCCCACGGAGTGCCTCCCCAGCGGTGCTGTGCCTTTGGTCGAATGACCCAACAGGCAATTATCACCGCGTTTCGCCCGTGCCTGCTCCCCCAATGGGATTCCTGGCGAGATCTCTTCCACCGAGGCACCCCTCGGCTTCATGGACCAGTTCGCGGACGAACTCGGACAACTCCGCGGACGTCAGGACGGCCCTCATGCCCACGCCGGTGGCCCCCCACGCCTCGACGTAGGCCCTGCGGGTCAGCCGCCACTGACCCGGCGCGGGCTGCCAGATGGGGATGGTGCGCAGCTGGCAGCGCAGCTCGCCGCCGCCCACCAGCCCCGAGCGGGTGCGGTAGCGGAAGGAGAACAGCTCGCTCTCCGGCTCCTCGTCGGGGAAGCGGTCGTCGGGGTCGTTCCACCGCCGGGCCGCCCCCCTTCCCTGCCGCGCCTCGTCGACCCCGCGCGCCAGGCGCGCGAGCAGCCAGCCGCACCGCTCCCCCACGCTGCCGTACGGCGTGCCGTCGCGATGAAGCTCAAGGGTGATCTCGTACGGCGTGCCGACGGTGTCCGTGCACGCGACGGGCGTGACGGTCAGGTACGATCCATCGACACAGCGTAGTCCCCCCACGCCCTTCCCCGTTTCCGGCCCCAAGTCAGCTAAACCCGTAGAAACCCCTGGCTGTGTCCCCGAGCACCAGGTCCCGGTCGGTTCCGCCGAGCAGCGCGCCGGTGACCTCCCAGACCGTCCGGTAGTCGGCCGCCTGCAGGGCCACCGGCCAGTCGCTGCCGGCCATCAGGCGGTCCGGGCCGAACAGCTCGACGGCGTGCTCCACGTACGGCCGCAGGTCCTCCACCGTCCAGTTCCGGTGGTCGGCCTCGGTGACCAGGCCGGAGACCTTGGCGTACACGTTGGGGAAGCGGGCGGCGCGGGCCAGCCCGCCGGCCCACGGCTCCCACTCGTGGTCCTTGATCCGGGGCTTGGACAGATGGTCGATGACGATCTTCAGGGACGGATGCCGCCCGGCCAGCGTGACCACGTGGTCGAGGTGCCTGGGCAGCAGCGAGATCACGTCGAACGTCAGCCCGGCCGCCGCGAGCAGGCCCAGCGACTCCAGCACCTCGTCGCGGACCAGCCAGTCGGGATCGGGCTCCTCATGGATCAGGTGCCGGACGCCGCGGAACTTCGGACGGGCCGCGTACCGGGCGATCGCCTCGGCGGCCTCGGCCGGGCGCAGCAGCGGGATCCATCCGACCACCGCGCCGACGAAGTCGTGGGCGTCGGCCAGGGCCAGCAGGGCGTCGGTCTCGGCGCATGAGTCGGCGGCCTGCACCAGCACCGTCCGGTCCACGCCGGCCCGGGCCAGCTCGGGGGCCAGGTCGTGCGGCGCGTAGGTCCGGTAGAGCACGCCCGCCTCGGGGGTGAGCCAGGGGTAGTCGCCGGTTTCGAGGTCCCAGAAGTGCTGGTGCGCGTCGACAATCACCCCACAAACCTAGGATGTCTCGATATTTCAGAGCAAGGGGTGCCAGCCGTGCCGGCGCCAGCCCGGCGGCTGGTGCCACTCGGTCCAGCCGAAGCCGGTGCCGCCGTCGTCGGACTCCAGCTCGCACAGCGCCCTCGGGAACTCGGCCACCGCCCCGTCGGGCGAGACCAGCGTCACGGGGGCGAACGCGACCGGCCGCACGGTCACCGCGCGGCCCGGGAAGCTCAGCAGCGTCTCCGCCGGGCGGTCGCCGTCGAACCGGGTGCCGGCCGTGAAGCCGTCCGCGTGCTCGATCCCGCCGCCGGGCGGCACCGTGAACGCCGGCCACGGCAGCGGCATGCCCAGGTTGACCTGGGTGCCGTGCAGGTGGGTGCCGTCGGAGAGCCGGCCGCTGCTCCACGTCCAGGACAGCGACCACCAGTCCCTGACGCCCCAGCTGTGGTCGCGCTCGCCGTGGCCGTGGAAGGGCCGGCCGTCGACCGTCCCGGTCACCTCGCAGGGGATCTCGTAGCGGGGGGTGAGCTGGTAGCCGTACACGCCGCCGCGGGTGTGCCATTCGAGGTCGAGCGACAGGCCGGGGGCGGCCAGGCGCAGCCGCGCGGTGCGCAGGGGGCCGGGCGCGGCCAGGTCGGCCTCGTAGGCGTCGGCGGAGATCGTCAGGCCGGTCGGCGGGGCCTCGTGGTCGGTGATCTCCACCAGGCCGCCGCCGCGCCGGACGAGCCGGGCCCAGAACCAGGTGCGCTTCCAGTTCGGATAGAGCCCGATGCGGACGTATCCGCCCAGCTCGCCGTCGTCGGCGACGAAGTCGAGGTAGTAGGACTCGTTCCACAGCGGGTCGTCGCCCGGCGGGTGGAGCTGCTCGTCCTGCTCGCCGAGGGGCCAGTCGCCCATGTTGACGATGCGCATGCCAGACCGCCTCCCAAGCGCTTGCTACGGGCAAGCCTAGCGGCGATCGCGGCGGAACACGAAGAGCAGCCGAGCCCACCCGCGCGGCCTGGCAGCCGGCATGAGACCGCGGGCGCGCAACCAGGCGGCGAAGTCGTCGGCGTCGGCCCGGTACCCGGGCGGCGGGACGGCACGGGCCGCCGCGTAGGCGGCGAACTCCGCGGCCAGGGCGGGCCCGGCGGCCCGGGCGGCGTCCGGGCGGAGCCTGGCCACCACACCGCGCCGCTTGGCGAGCAGTGCGGACGCCTGCACGCGCAGCCGTCCGGCGTCGAAGCCGGCCGGCGGGTCCGCCCCGGCCACCAGGCACGCGACGACCCGCCCCTGCGCCTCCGCCAGCCGCGCCCGCGCCCCGTCACTCACCGCGCCCCCGAGCCGCGCCCGCGCCTCCTCACTCACCGAGCCCGCCTACGGTCTCCGTGGGCGCGCCCACGGGCTCACCGCGCCCGCCCACGGTCTGCTCGGCCGGGGACATGGCGGCCCGGATGCGGGCCAGTTCGCCGGCGAGCGCGGCGTCGCCCGGGTAGTCGTCGTCCCACTCCAGCAGCACCCCGGGCGGCCTGGTCCGGGCGCACAGCTCGGTCAGCAGGCCGAGGACGGCCGGCGGCACGGCGGCGGTGTGCGTGTCGTGCCAGATCCCGTGGTGCTCGTGCCCGCCGGCCACGTGCACGTACGCCAGGTGCTCCAGCGGCAGCGCGTCCAGCGCGTCCACGGCCGACAGGCCCAGGTTGACCTGGGCGGCGTACAGGTTGGCGACGTCCACCAGCAGCCCCACCCCGGTACGCTCCACCACCTCGGCCAGGAAGCCGGCCTCGGTCAGCTCGTCGTCCGGCCAGCCGAAGATCGCCGCCACGTTCTCCAGGGCCAGCGGCACGGGCAGCGCCTCCTGGGCCAGCCGCACGTTCTCCACGACGACCTCCAGCGACTCCCGCGTCCGCGGCACCGGCAGCAGGTGCCCCGCCTCCACGCCGCCGCCGCGGACGAACGCCAGGTGCTCGCTGACCAGCGGCGCGTCCAGGGCCCGCGCGCAGGCCGCGAGGTGGGCGAGCCGGGCCGGGTCCGGCGGCTCGGCGCCGCCGACGCCGAGCGAGACGCCGTGCGGGATCACCGGCACGCCCCTGGCCCGCAGCACGCGCAACGACTCGGGCAGGTCGCCGGGGTCGATGTTCTCGGCCACCACCTCGACGAACCCGACGCCCGCCATCCGCTCGATCGTCAGGTCGAGCTCGGGCCGCCACCCGATGCCCACTCCCAGGTCCGGCATGTCCGGCATGTCAGCTCCCCCCGCCGCCGCAACCGCCCCCGCAGCCGCCGCCTCCGCAGCCGCTTCCGCCGCCGCACCCCGCCGCGCCGCAACCGCCGGCGGCGGCGCTGTGCGACTGGTCGCCGCCGCGCCGCCGCCGGGTGGCGACCGTACGGGCCGGGGAGCCGTCGAGGGCGAGGACCAGGTTGGCGTCGTTCAGCTCGCCGAGGCCGTACAGCGCGACGGCCACCGGGCCGGCGGACGTGCCCGGCGGGTGGTCCAGCTTGGCCCGGTCGAGCGCGGCCTGCCCGGAAGCGGTGAGATCGGTGGGGAACGTACGCCGGTGTCCGGCGATGGCGCCCGGCGCGCCCACGACCGTCCCGGCCAGGACGCCGAGCGCGGCCAGGGGAAGCGGCGACGTGCCCTCGACCGCCACCGACAGCGCCTCCACGGCCGCCCCGGCGAGCGCCAGCAGCGCCAGCACCCGTAACCGCACGATCAGCCGGTTCACCTGGGTGAAGGAGCCGGTGGGGTGGACGGCGCCGATCCTGCCCAGCCGATGCCTGAGCCCGTCCAGGGTCTCACCCTGGCTCATGCGCTCCCTGATCGTGCTCGCCCACGCGCCGGGGTTGCGCTCGACCTCGTCCAGGACGGCGTCCTCGACCGGCTCGCCGGTGCGGCGGGCGCCGGCCACCTGGTGCACCCGCCCGTCGCGGGACACGCGTACGGCCCCTGAGGCCGCCAGCAGCCCGACGGCGGCGTCGGCGACGCGCCTGGACCCGCCCGCCAGGAAGGCCAGCTCGTAGAGGCCGAGACCGTGCGGCCGGAGCTCGACGGCGGCCGCCCGGATGGCGGCGTGCTCACGCCGGACCGCGAGAACGGTGACCCCGGCCGCCACGGCCAGCGCCACCGCGAGGATGAGAAGGAACAGATCCATACGCCCTCCCCTCGTGCGGCCCGTCGGGCCGCGTACCGGGAAGACGTATAAGCACGGCATAAAGGTTCCGGGCGATCAGAACGCCCCCGCGCGGTGCGGCGGCCAGCACCGTCGCACCGCGCGCGCCCGCTCAGCCGAGCCGGTCGAGCAGGGCGTCGTACTCGTCCCACAGTTCCTTCGGCAGGTGGTCGCCGAACTTCTCGAAGTGGGCCGGGATCAGGGCCGCCTCCTCGCGCCACACGTCGCGGTCGACCGACAGCAGCGTGCGCAGGTCCTCCTCGGACAGGTCGAGGCCGTCGGTGTCGAGCTCGGCGGGCAGCAGGCCGATCGCCGTGGGGTTCGCCTTGGCCTCGCCGTTGAGGCGGTCGACGATCCACTTGAGCACGCGGCTGTTCTCGCCGAAGCCGGGCCAGATGAACTTGCCCTCGTCGTTCTTCCTGAACCAGTTGACGTAGTAGATGCGCGGCAGCTTCGCGCCCTTGACCCGGCCGATCTCGAGCCAGTGGCCGAAGTAGTCGCCCATGTTGTAGCCGCAGAACGGCAGCATGGCGAACGGGTCGTAGCGCAGCTCGCCCACCTTGCCCTCGGCCGCGGCGGTCTTCTCGGAGGCGACGTTGGCTCCGAGGAAGACGCCGTGCTCCCAGCTCAGCGACTCCGTGACCAGAGGCACGGCGGTGGCGCGGCGGCCGCCGAAGAGAATCGCCGAGATGGGCACGCCCTTGGGGTCCTGCCACTCCGGTGCGATGGTCGGGCACTGGGAGGCGGGGGTGGTGAAGCGGGCGTTCGGGTGGGCGGCGGGCTCGCCGCTGTCGGGCGTCCAGGAGCGGCCCTTCCAGTCGGTCAGGTGCGCCGGGGGCTCCTCGGTGAGCCCCTCCCACCACACGTCGCCGTCGTCGGTCAGGGCGACGTTGGTGAAGATGCTGTTGCCCCAGAGGGTCTTGATCGCGTTGGCGTTGGTCACCTGGCCGGTGCCGGGCGCGACGCCGAAGAAGCCGGCCTCCGGGTTGATGGCGTACAGACGGCCGTCGTCGCCGAAGCGCATCCAGGCGATGTCGTCGCCGATCGTCTCGACCTTCCAGCCCGGGATCGTGGGCTGGAGCATGGCCAGGTTCGTCTTGCCGCACGCGCTCGGGAAGGCGGCGGCGACGTAACGGGTCTCGCCGTCGGGCGGCGTGAGCTTGAGGATGAGCATGTGCTCGGCCAGCCAGCCCTCGTCGCGGGCCATGACGCTGGCGATGCGCAGCGCGTAGCACTTCTTGCCGAGCAGCGCGTTGCCGCCGTAGCCCGAGCCGTAGGACCAGATCTCGCGGGTCTCGGGGAAGTGGCTGATGTACTTGGTGGAGCTGCACGGCCAGGCCACGTCGGGCTGGCCCGGTCGCAGCGGGGCCCCGACGGAGTGGACGGCCTTGACGAAGCCGCCGCGCTGCTCGATCAGGCGCAGGGCCCGGTCGCCCATGCGCGTCATGATCCGCATCGACACGGCCACGTACGCGGAGTCGGTGATCTCGACGCCGAGCTGCGAGATCTCGCCGCCGAGCGGGCCCATGCAGAACGGGACGACGTACATGGTGCGGCCGCGCATGCAGCCCGCGAAGAGCTCGGAGAAGGTCTCGCGCATCTGCGCCGGAGCGATCCAGTTGTTGGTCGGGCCTGCGTCCTCCTCGCGTTCCGAGCAGATGTAGGTACGGTCCTCGACCCGCGCCACGTCGCTGGGATCGGACTTGGCGTAGAAGCTGTTCGGCCGCGCGGCGAGCCGGGTGAGCGTGCCCTGCTCGACGAGGAGGTTGGTCAGGCGGGTCCACTCCTCCTCCGAGCCGTCGCACCACTCGATCCGGTCGGGCTGGGTCAGGGCTGCGATCTCGTTCACCCACGCGACCAATTCACGATTGCTCGTCGGCGCGGGGACTTCCACGGAAACGGACACGACTGCGACTCCTCCACTCTCTCAGGGCCCAGTCATCATTAACGACGAAGGCGCATGAAAGCCAATTGGCATAGACCTGTTGGCGCGACCGTCGCCGCAGGCAGCGGCCCTGACGATCCGGGGAGCCTACCCAGGTCTCCGAGATTTAAAAGAGGAATTCGCGGGGGTGGTCCAGGCCAATTCACGTGGTCTAAACCAATTACCGCAGTGGTTTAGTCCAATTTCCCGAGCCGTTTCCGCCGGTGTTCTCAGGAATTGACGTCGGGGCCCGCGTTGCGCACCCTGTCGACGTGCTGGAGGGCGTCGCGCAGCTCGGCCAGCCAGGTGTCGGTGTTCTTGCCGACCAGGCGCACGCACCAGGCGAGCGCGTCGCTGCGGCTCCTGGCCACCCCGGCGGCCACCAGCGTGTCGAGCACCTGACGCTCCGACTGACGCAGACGCGTCATCACGGGCACGGAGAGTGTGGTGAACATCACAGTCTCGCCCCCGCACCGCACGCCCCAGGAGACCTTCTGGCGGAACCGGCGCTCCGCCTCGCGGGCGATCTCGATGCGCCGTTCGCGGGTCTCCTCCCGGAACCGGCGGGCCAGCCCCTCGATGAGGGCCAGACGCTCGGCCTCGGGGGTGTCGGCGGGCGGGTCGGGCAGCGTGCCGAGCACCGCGATCTCCTCGCGGTCACGGACGATCTCGGGGGCCCCGGTGAACCACCCCTCGGGGAGCCGGCCGGTGAACCAGCCGCGGACCTGCGCGCTCACATCGTCTGTTGACATGTAATCACGATTACACAGTTGCGCGCGAAATGCACGAGCCGGACCCCGGATCGTGCAAAGGTTCGTTCAGCGGACGCGGGCGGCCGCGACGGGGCTGACCCGGACGACGCCGGCCAGGTTCCGCGTGCTCAGCGGAGAGATCTTGACGACGTCACCGGTGCGCGGCGCCTGCAGCACCTTCCCGTTGCCCCAGTAGATCGCCACGTGCGAGATGTAACCCGGGTTCGTCGGGTCGTTGCGCCAGAAGATCAGGTCGCCCGGCTGCGCCTGCGCCAGCGGCACCTGCGGCCCGGCCACCCACTGCTGGTGGGTCACCCGCGGCATCCGCACGCCCGCCTGCCCGTACGCCCACTGCACCAGCCCCGAGCAGTCGAACGTGTCGGGCCCCTCGGCCCCCCACACGTACGGCCGGCCCAGCTTGGACACCGCGGCCTTCAACGCCGTCGTGAGCTGTTCCACGGTCATGAACGACCCGGACGGCCAGTTCTTCGGGGTGTCGGCCCTGGGCCGCGGCTGGACGGGGTTGACGGTGGCCACCTGCGTGCCCTTGGGCAGCGCGGCGAGGATGGCCCGGCGCAGCGCGTCGGAGTTCGCGCCGGGGGCGCTGACGATGAGCGCGTTGTCGCGCGGGAGGCGCAGCCGGCGCCCGGTCTCCTTGGACACGACCGCGTCGACGGCGCCGAACCCGGTGGTGGCGTACGCGCCGATGCGCAGCGGCCCGGCCGGCCCGCTCACGCGGCTGTGCAGCGCGAGGCCGCCGTCGTTGCCCAGCACGAACGAGACCGCCACGTCGCCGGAGGCCACGTTCTGCCACAGGGCGTCCGACGACGCCGTCACCTTGGGGGTGTAGGCCCGGAACGTGGACGGGTTCACCGCGAGCGTCTGCACCCGCTTGCCGTCGAGCGAGATGGAGGCCGCGTCGGCCAGCTCAAGGGCCCGTACGCCGCGCAGCCCGGCCACCTTGCGCAGCAGGTCGTCGGTGAACGGCTTGCGGGTGAGCACGAAGAGGTTGGGCTTGCGCAGCTTGCCCAGCGGCGCCACGGGCTGGTCGGCACGGGACCGGGCCATGAGCGTCTGCTTCGGCACCGGCCGCGCCCGCACCACCTCGACCGGCGCCTGCTCCTCCCCCGTCTGGACCAGCACCAGCACGTCGGTGGTGAGCACGGCCACCAGCATGACCACGATGAAGGGGACGAGCCTGGATAAGTCTCGCCGTTTCCGCGTCTTCACCAGGAAGCTGAGATCCTGCGCGATTCCCGGCGAACGCGAAAACGCCGCCGGGCCGACGGGGGCCCGGCGGTCAGGATCTGCGGGGGTCAGTTGCCGATGTACGGCACAGCCTCGAGGATCTCGACGGTGTTCTGGCGGCCGTTGGGCATCGAGTACGTCGCCTTCTCACCGATCTTCTTGCCGTTGATCGCCGAGCCGAGCGGCGACTTGGGCGAGTAGACGTCGATCGGCGCTCCGCTCTCCTCGCGGGAGGCGAGCAGGAAGGTGACCTCGTCGTCGTCGCCGACGAACCGGATCGTCACGGTCATGCCGGGGCCGACCACGCCTTCGGTCTTGGGGGCCTCTCCCACCTTGGCGTTGTCGAGGATCTGGCGGAGGTGGAAGATCCGGGCCTCCATCTTGCCCTGCTCGTCCTTGGCGGCGTGGTAGCCGCCGTTCTCCTTCAGGTCGCCCTCCTCACGGGCGGCCTCGATCTTCTTGGCGATGTCGACGCGCCCGGGGCCAGAAAGATATTCGTACTCCGCCTTCAGGCGGTCGTACGCCTCCTGCGTCAGCCATGTGACGTTCTCATCGCGAGAGTCGGCCACGGGTTCTCCTTGCTTGCCTAGGGGGCCCTGAGATCACTTGAGGATGTGGACGGTTGAATTGCGACAGGCTAACAACTCAACCGACCGGACGCTTCCCCAAATGTCTCACTATACGAGATTGCAGTACTGGATGTGGACGGAAGTGGCCTGACCACTGGTGTCGAGGCTCTCCTTGAGCTGCTTACTACCCTCACCAGCCGGGATTCTTACTTCCTTGCTACCGACTTCCGCGTGGTAGACGTCCAGTGCCCTGATCCGGCAGACGGCCACTCTATCGTCGGGCTTGTACACCTCGAAGGTGATCTCCGCGCGCCCGGGCGCGTCGGCGCTGAACGAGACGACCTGCGCCGGGGCCTCCGAGCCGCCGCCGGCCGTCATCGACCACATCACCCATCCCCAGCCACCCGCGACGATGGCCACCAGCACGCCGATCACGACATGCACGACCAGCCGGCCGCCTCTCCTGGGACGGTCGGGGAAGTCGTCGGGTGTGCCGAGAACGGGTCCGTTCCCGACATCTTCGGTGACCATGGCGGAATCTCCCTGCACTCCCTGAGCGTTATCCGAGACAATTGTCGCCCGCGGGGGGCGTGCCCTCGCGACCGCCCAGCAGAAACTAACCTCTCTGGACGAGTGACCGGTCCTCCACCGAGGAGACCCTGTGAGGAGAACGCGCCCGTGAGTGCACCCCTGAGGTTGATGGCAGTCCACGCCCACCCCGACGACGAGTCGAGCAAGGGCGCCGCCACGATGGCGCGTTACGTGCGCGAAGGCGTGGAAGTGCTGGTCTGTACCCTCACGGGCGGTGAGCGGGGTTCCGTGCTCAACCCGAAGATGGACCGGCCCGAGATCGTGGCCAACATCGGCGAGGTGCGCAGGGCCGAGATGGAGCGGGCCCGCGAGATCCTCGGGGTCCAGCAGCGTTTCATGGGCTTTGTCGACTCCGGCCTGCCGGAGAGCGAGGAGGAGGAGCTGCCCGAGGGCTGCTTCGCGCTGCAGAAGCTTGAGGACGCCTCGGCCCCGCTGGTGGCCGCCGTGCGCGAGTTCCGCCCGCACGTGATCATCACGTACGACGACGACGGCGGCTACCCGCACCCCGACCACATCATGACCAACAAGGTCTCCGTCGAGGCGTTCGAGGCGGCCGGCGACCCCGACCGCTACCCCGGCACCGGCGACCCGTGGCAGCCGATGAAGCTCTACTACCAGATGGGCTTCACCAAGGAGCGCTTCGAGGCGCTGCACGAGGCCATGACCGAGCGCGGCCTCGGCTCCCCGTACTCCGACTGGATCTCCCGCTGGGAGGACCGGCCCGCCAAGTGGCCGGTGACGACGCGGGTGCCGTGCGGCGAGTACTTCCAGATCCGCGACGAGGCGCTGCTCGCGCACGCCACCCAGGTCGACCCCGACGGCTTCTGGTTCGTCTGCCCGCGCGAGCTGCAGCAGGAGATCTGGCCGACCGAGGACTACCACCTGGCGCGCTCGCTCGTCGACACCGAGCTGCCCGAGGACGACCTGTTCGCCGGCATCCACGCCGAGGACGTCTCACCCGCCTGCCACTGACCGGACCACGGCATACGGGTGGCAGACTGAAGGTGTGACAGTTCTCGCAGCTGGTGATGTCAGTCCGGGTCTGCTCGGCTTCACCGTCGTCGCCCTCATCGGGCTGGCCCTCTACATCCTCATCAAGTCGATGAACAAGCAGATGTCGAAGATCCAGGTTCCGCACGAGGGCGACACGGACAAGAAGGCCGAATAGATGCCGATCGAAGTTGTCGACAACTCGACGGAGTGCCGCTTCGAGGTCCTCGTCGACGGCAAGGTCGCCGGGTTCGCCGACTATCGACTGCTGCCCACGAAAGTCGTCTTCACGCACACCGAGGTGCTGCCCGCCTACGAGGGCCAGGGCCTGGCGAGCCGGCTGGTGGAGTACGCGCTGCGCACGAGCGTCGACACCGGGCTGCGCATCGTGCCGCTGTGCCCGTACGTGGCCCGCTACATCGAGCGTCACCCCGAGTTCAAGGAGTACAGCGACCCGTCAGTCGCGGGGTGACCAGGCGCGTTCCAGGGCCTTGGGCAGGCCCCACCAGCCGAGCGGGGTCAGCACCTCGTCGGCGTCCACGATGCCCAGGTAGGTCCACAGGCTGACCACCGAGGCGAACAGGCCCTCAGTGGCGTCGAGGTTGTCGTCGTCCTGCTCGCCCGACTCGATGTCGTCGGACTCGGCGATGAGCCTGGCCAGGCGTTCCGGCGAGGCCAGCACCCCGGGGCCCATGCGGGCCAGCGCCGCCACCGCGGCCAGCCAGTCGGCGTGCTGGATCGCGCACAGGTTGGCCAGGGCGGTGTCCTCGTGGCCGAGCTCCCCCTCCAGGTCGGCGAACTCCTCCGGCACGTCGTCGGCCTCCGGCAGGTCGGAGATCGGCCCGGCCACGCCCGCCGCCACCGCCAGCCACAACTCACGGTCGTCGTCCGGCATCGGCCGGTCCTCGAACCCGGCGCAGGCGCGCAGCACGTTCGCGGGGTAGCCGGGCAGGTCCAGCAGCACGCGCAGGCGCGCGGCGGCCAGCTCCAGCTCGACCAGGGGCAGCTCGGGCGCCTTGGGCAGCTCGCCGACGATGCGGCGCAGCTCCGACAGCGCGAACGCCTCCTCCTCGTCGAGGGCGGCGAACAGCTCCTCGTCCTGCTCGTCGCTGACCGCGAAGCCGGGCACCCGGCCGTCGGGCAGCGGCGTGGCCAGCCAGTGCTCCTGGAGCTCCTCGTACGCCCGGCGGGCGGCGTGGTCGCCCTGGGCCAGCGCGTCCGGGTCGATCTCGCCGGAGGCGACGCGCTCCTCCAGGAAGGAGACCATGCGCCCGAACATCTCGGCCGCGACCGGGCCGCGCTCGTCCTCCTCGGGCCAGACGAAGTAGCTGGGCGTCATGAGGATCGGCTCGGTGCCGGTGGACTCGACCCAGCGCTGCACGTCGCCGACGGTGGCCACCCCGGCCTCGATGGAGCTGAGCGTGGCCTTGGCGGAGTCCCAGAACGGCTGCGAGAGCGGGTTGCCCGCCGCCACCATGGCCCGCCGCAGATCGGGCAGCGCCACCAGCGCCACGCCCGAGGGCACGGCCAGCAGCGCGCGGGCGACGTCCCTGCGCGTGACGGCGGCGGGCGGGCGGCCGGCGTGGGCGCAGACGTAGTCGATGTCCACGCCCGTAACCTACGCCGTCCGACCTGCCCGAGTCAGCCGTGGGGGTGGCGGGCCGGCCCCGGCGGCGCGGTTTAGGGTGAGCGGGGGAGGTCCTGATGAACCGGTTGAACGACGCCACGAGCCCTTACCTGCTGCAGCACGCGGGCAATCCCGTCGACTGGCACCCGTGGGGCGAGGAGGCGTTCGCCGAGGCCCGGCGCCGGGACGTGCCGCTGCTGATCAGCGTGGGCTACTCGGCGTGCCACTGGTGCCACGTGATGGCCCACGAGAGCTTCGAGGACGCCGACACGGCCGCCCTCATGAACGAGCACTTCGTCAACGTCAAGGTCGACCGCGAGGAGCGGCCCGACGTCGACGCCGTCTACATGACCGCCACCCAGGCCATGACCCAGCAGGGCGGCTGGCCGATGACGGTGTTCGCCACGCCCGACGGCCATCCGTTCTACTGCGGCACGTACTTCCCGCGGCCCCACTTCCGGCGCCTGCTGGCCGAGATCCACCGGGTGTGGACCGGCGACCGGGAGTCGGTGCTGGCGCAGGGCGCCAAGGTGGTCGAGGCGCTCAACCAGAACACCGCGTTCCCGCGCGGCGGCACGCCGGAGGCGGAGACGCTGGAGCGGGCCGTCGCCAACCTGCGGGAGTCGTTCGACCCGGTCAACGGCGGGTTCGGCGGCGCGCCGAAGTTCCCGCCGTCGATGGTCCTGGAGTTCCTGCTGCGCTCCGGCGAGCGCGAGATGAGCGGCCGGACGCTCGCGGCCATGGCCCGCGGCGGCATCTACGACCAGCTCGGCGGCGGTTTCGCGCGGTACAGCGTCGACGCCGAGTGGGTGGTCCCGCACTTCGAGAAGATGCTCTACGACAACGCCCTGCTGCTGCGGGTGTACACCCACTGGTGGAAGGCGGGCGGCGGCGACCTGGCCCGCCGGGTGGCGCTGGAGACGGCCGGCTGGATGCTGCGCGAGCTGCGCACGCCCGAGGGCGGCTTCGCCTCGGCCCTCGACGCCGACAGCGAGGGCGTGGAGGGCAAGTTCTACGTCTGGACGCCCGAGGAACTGCGCGAGGTCCTGGGCGACGACGACGGGCGCTGGGCCGCCGGGCTGTTCGACGTCACCGGCACGTTCGAGCACGGCACGTCGGTGCTCCAGCTCCCGCGCGACCCCGAGGACCCGGTGCGGTACGCCGGCGTGCGCGGCAGGCTGCTGGCGGCCAGGGAGCTGCGGGTGCGGCCGGGCCGCGACGACAAGGTCGTGGCGTCCTGGAACGGCCTGGCCGTCGCGGCGCTCGCGGAGGCCGGCGTGGTGTTCGAGCGTCCCGACCTGGTCGAGGCCGCCACGGCGGCGGCCGATCTGCTCGCGGACGTGCACACGACCGGCGGGCGGCTGCTGCGCACCTCCCGCGACGGGCGCGCGGGCGCCAACGCGGGCGTGCTGGAGGACTACGCGAACGTGGCCGAGGGCCTGATCTCCCTCTACGGCGTGACGGGCGCGACGAAATGGCTGCGACTGGCCGGGACACTGCTCGACACGGTCCTCGACCGCTTCTCCGACGGCTCAGGCGGCTTCTACGACACCGCTGACGACGCCGAACGGCTGTTCCAGCGTCCACAGGACCCCACCGACAACGCGACGCCCTCCGGCCAGTACGCGGCCGCGGGGGCCCTGCTCTCCTACGGCGCGCTGACCGGCTCGGCCAGGCACCGGGAGGCCGCCGCGGCCGCGCTCGCCACGGTGTCGGTGCTGGCCGACCGGCACGCCAGGTTCGCCGGCTGGGGGCTGGCCGTGGCCCGCGCGGCGCTCGACGGGCCGGTGGAGGTGGCGGTCGTCGGCGACCCCGCCGACCCGCGTACGGCCGCCCTGCACCGGGAGGCGCTGCTGGCCGACGTGCCCGGCCTGGTGGTCGCGCCCGGCGACGGCGAGGCCGGCGGCGAGCCCTTCCCCGCGCTGCTGGAGGGGCGCGGGCCCGTCGACGGCGCGCCGGCCGCCTACGTGTGCAGGGGGTTCGCCTGCCGGCTGCCGGTCACCACGGTGGAGGAGCTGCGGGCCGAGCTAGCCGGTGCCTGACGGCCGGCCCAGGTTGTCGCGCTGGGTGTCGCGCTGGGTGTCGCGGCCCTCGTCCGGGGGGCCCTGAGGCTGGTCGGAGGGGGCCGTGGGCGCGTCCTGGGGGCGTTCGTCCTGGCGGTCGCGGCCGGTCCTGCCGTTGTCGCCGGAGCCGTCGTCGGTGGGCGCCTCGGTGACCGCCGGGTCGCCGAACGGCTGCTGGTCGGTGGGGCCCGAGTCGGGATTGCCCCAGTCGTTCTGGTCGGCGGGCGGCGTCGACTGCTGGTCGCGGACGTCGCGGCCGCGGTCGGGCGGCGAGTAGGAGGACTCGTAGCCGTACTGGGAGGGCTCGGGGAACTCCTCGACCGGCTCGCCGGCCATGGCCTCGGTCATGAACGCCCGCCAGATCTGCGCCGGGAGCTGGCCGCCGAACTGCGTGCCGTAGCCGGGGATGGTGACGGTCTGGTCGTCGCTGCGGAACATGTTCACGGCGACGGCGAGCTGCGGGACGAACCCGTTGAACCAGACGTTCTTGGAGTCGTCGGTGGTGCCGGTCTTGCCGGCGACCGGGCGGTCGTAGAGACGGGCGGCGGTGCCGGTGCCGTACTTGACGACCTGCTGCATCGCGTAGACGGTGTCGGCGGCGGCCTGCTCGCTGACCACCTTCGTGGCGACGGGCTTGACCGTCTTCTTCTCGCCCTTGCCGTCGGTGACCGACTTCACCACGTGGGCCTCCATGTGCACGCCCTTGTTGGCGAAGCTGGAGAAGCCCGAGGCGTTCTGGACGGCGCTGACCGAGGACACGCCGAGCGGGAAGGTGGCGTACGCCTGCTGCCCCTGCAACTGCTCCTTGGGGATGCCCGCGGCCTCGGCGACCTCCGCGACCTTGTCCAGGCCGACCTTCTGGCCGAGGTCGACGAAGGCCGTGTTGACGGAGTTCTGGGTGGCGCTGACCAGGTTGATCTGGCCGTAGGAGCGGCCGCTGTCGTTGGGGATGGGCTTGTCGGCCGAGGCCACGCGCAGCGGCGAGTTGCCGTCGACCCTGGTGGACAGGTCGAAGCCGTTGTCGAGCGCGGCGGCCAGCGTGTACGGCTTGAACGTCGACCCCGCCATGCGCTTGGCCGAGAACGCGTTGTCGTAGTCGCCGACCTGGTCGTGGCGGCCGCCGTAGAAGGCGACGACCTCGCCGGTGGCCGGATCGACGGCGGCCAGCCCGGTGCGCACCTTCTTCGGCGTCGAGTCCGGGAGCACGTCCTTGACCGCCTGCTCGGCCGCCGTCATGAGCTTCTTGTCGAACGTCGTGACGATCTTCAGGCCGCCGCTGTTGATGGTCTCGTCGGAGTAGCCGCGCCGGTTGAGCTCGGCGGTGACCTGGTCGAGCATGTACTGGCCCTGGCCCTTGAGCTCGAACGGCTTCTTGGGCGCCTTCAGCACCGGGAAACGCTCGGCGGCGACCTGCTGGCGCGACAGCGCGCCCGTCTGGCCCATGGCGTTGATCACGGCCTGCCAGCGGGAGCGGGCCGCGTCGAGGTCGGCGCCCTCGGGGTCGGCGAACCGGCTGGGCTGCTGGATGACCGCCGCCAGGTACGCGCCCTCGGCGACCGTGAGCTTGTCGACGTCCTTGCCGAAGTAGGCGCGCGCGGCCGACTGGACGCCGTTGGCGCCGCGGCCGAAGTAGATCGTGTTGAGGTACTGCTCCAGGACCCAGTCCTTCGACTTGGACTGGTCGACCTTCATCGCGATGAGGATCTCTTTGAACTTGCGGGTGACCGAGCGCTCCTGGCTGAGGCCGCTGTAGTAGTTGCGCACGAGCTGCTGGGTGATCGTGGAGCCGCCCTGGAGCTGCTGCCCGGTGACGGTGGACCAGACGGCCCGCGCGGTGCCCTTGAGCGAGACGCCGCCGTCGTTGTAGAACGAGCGGTTCTCGGCGGCGATGACCGCGTCGCGCACGTGCTTGGGCACCTTGGCCAGCTCGACGTTCCTGCGGTCGACGCCCTGCCGCGCGAGGACTGTCTTGCCGTCGCGGTAATAGATCACCGAGCCTTCGGCGGTGGCCGATTTCTGCGTGCTGTCGGGAATGGGAGTCATCGCCCACGCAATGGCGAAAAGACCGGCGAGCACGGCGATTCCGGCGCCGAAAGAGATCAACACTATTCGGAGTACGCGCCGTTTCCGCATGCCTTTTCCACCACCGCCCCGCATCCGAGACCCCCCTCTGAGACACCCTCGCCCAACCCCCGCAAGCTGGGCGAATGTCAAGGGTAAACGATCGATAACGGTGCCTCGTCCCTAAGCGATGGTACGTCTAGCGCCCGCCGCGGCGCGGAACATCGGCGACCAAAGGCAGCACTCGGTAAGGAACCGGGGTGTCGAGTGCGATGATCGAAGAAGTCCTGAGCACCCCCTGAACATCCACGATTTGGTCGATGACCCTTTGCAGATCGGCATTCGTCCGCGCGACCACCCGGCACAGCAGGTCCGCGCCGCCGGTGATGGTGTGCACCTCCAGCACCTCGGGGATGTGGGCCAGCCGGTGGGCGACCGGGTCGTGCCCGGAGACCTGTCTGATCTCCATGGTGACGAACGCCGTCACGTCGTAGCCGAGCGCCACGGGCGACACGTCGGGCCCGAACCCGGTGATCACCCCCCTGGCCACCAGCCGGTCGAGCCTGGCCTGGACGGTGCCGCGGGCGACGCCGAGGCGGCGGGAGCACTCCAGCACGCCCAGCCGGGGCTCGGCGGTCAGCAGCGAGATCAGGCGGGCGTCCAGTTCGTCGATCGTCATGCTGTACAAGTTCTCCGACTCTGACCCGAGATGGGTGGACAGATTGTGCACTCGTTCAAGTAACTGTTGCACAACTCGTCCAGCTAAATCGAGAGTTAGGGGTATGACTGATGTCTTTCCGGTTAACGGCATGGACGCCGTGGTGTTCGCCGTGGGCAACGCCCGGCAGGCCGCCCACTACTACTCGACCGCTTTCGGCATGCGACTGGTGGCCTACCGCGGGCCGGAGAACGGCAGCCGCGACGAGGTCGCCTACGTCCTGACCTCGGGCAGCGCCACCTTCGAGTTCAGGGCCTCGATCCGGCCCGGCACGGACATGGCCAGGCACGTCGCCGAGCACGGCGACGGGGTGATCGACCTGGCCATCCAGGTGCCCGACGTGGAGGCCGGGTACGCCTACGCGGTCGCCCACGGCGCCACGGGCCTGGTGGAGCCGTACACGCTGGAGGACGAGCACGGCAAGGTGATGCTCGCGGCCATCGCCACCTACGGCGAGACCCGGCACACGCTCGTGGACAGGTCCAACTACGGGGGCGCGTACCTGCCCGGTTACGTGCCGGCCGAGCCGCTCGTCGCGCCGCCCGCGACGAAGACCGGACGCCTGTTCCAGGCGGTCGACCACTGCGTCGGCAACGTCGAGCTCGGCAAGATGGACGAGTGGGTGGAGTTCTACCGCAAGGTGATGGGCTTCACGAACATGGCCGAGTTCGTCGGCGACGACATCGCGACCGAGTACTCGGCGCTGATGTCCAAGGTCGTGGCCGACGGCACGCGGAAGGTCAAGTTCCCGCTGAACGAGCCGGCGATCAGCCGCAAGAAGTCGCAGATCGACGAGTACCTGGAGTTCTACGGCGGGCCCGGCGTGCAGCACATCGCCCTGGCCACCAACGACATCCTCACCACCGTCGACCACATGCGCGCGGCGGGCGTGCAGTTCCTCGACACGCCCGACTCCTACTACGACGACCCCGAGCTGCGCGAGCGCATCGGGCAGGTCAGGGCGCCGATCGAGGAGCTGAAGAAGCGCAAGATCCTGGTCGACCGCGACGAGGACGGCTACCTGCTGCAGATCTTCACCCAGCCCGTCCAGGACCGTCCCACGGTCTTCTTCGAGCTGATCGAGCGGCACGGCTCGCTCGGGTTCGGCAAGGGCAACTTCAAGGCCCTGTTCGAGGCGATCGAGCGCGAGCAGGAACGAAGGGGCAACCTTTAGTTTGTCCCGACTTAGTGGTGGTGATCTGGATTTTATGGGACCACCACCACTTTCTGGGCTGAAGAGGCGCCGGCGGCGGGAAGCCGCCGGCGCCTCCGGCTGTTCCCTGTCCACCGTGACGGGTCGTCGGGAGCGCGTGACCCAGCGTAAGATTCCGGTCACGGGCTGAAGGGGGCTGGTTCACCTATGCGGATCAGAAGACGCGGCGCGGCCGTGCTGGTGGCGCTGGTCAGCGTGCTCGCGTGCGCGCCCACCGACGGGTCGCCGCCCCGCCCGGCCGCCGGCCGCCACACGGGCGCGCCGGGCATCGGCGACGCCGACTTCCCCCAGGACGGCAACGGCGGCTACGACGTCGCCCACTACTCGCTGACCGTCGACTACACCCCGGCGACCAAGCGGCTCACCGGCCTGACGAAGATCAGCGCCAAGGCCACCCAAGACCTGTCGAGCTTCAACCTCGACCTCACCGGCCTCGACGTCGCCAAGGTCAGCGTCGACGGCTCGCCCGCGCGCTTCTCCCGCAAGGACGGCGAGCTGACCGTGACCCCCGCCGCGCGGCTGACCGCCGGCTCGCCGTTCACCGCCGAGATCTCCTACTCCGGCAGCCCCACGCCCGCCAAGGACACCGCCAACCTGGGCACGTACGGGTTCATCCCCACCGCCGACGGCGCGTTCGTGGCCTCCGAGCCCAACGGCTCCAAGACCTGGTTCCCCAGCAACGACCACCCGGCCGACAAGGCCACGTTCGACTTCACGGTCACCGTGCCCGCCGGCCTGACCGTCGTGGCCAACGGCGAGCAGAGCGCGTCGCCGTCCACCGCGGGCGGGCGCACCACCTACCGGTGGAGCGAGCGGCACCCGATGGCCACCTATCTCGCCACGGCCACGATCGGCAAGTTCGAGGTGCGGCAGGGCCGTTCGCCGGGCGGCATCCCGACGTACGCGGCCGTCGATCCGAAGTTCAAGACCGGCCTCGACCGCGTCTACAACGTCTCGGGCGAGATCACCGACTACTGGAGCACGGTCTTCGGCCCCTACCCGTTCTCCTCGACCGGCGCCATCGTCGACGACTACTCGGCCGGCTACGCCCTGGAGAACCAGACCAAGCCCCTCTACGGCGGCTTCGACCCCGACGAGGGCATCATCGCCCACGAGCTGGCCCACCAGTGGTTCGGCGACAGCCTGACCATCAAGCGGTGGAAGGACCTGTGGCTCAACGAGGGCTTCGCGACGTACGCGGAGTGGCTGTGGTCGGAGCACCGGGGCAAGAAGACCGCCGACACCATCTTCAAGGACTTCTACAACCGCGGCGCCAAAGACCCGATGTGGTCCTACCCGCCGGGCCGGGCCAAGCCCGCTGACCTGTTCAACGAGTCGGTCTACACCCGCGGCGGCATGGCGCTGCACGCCCTGCGCAAGGCGGTCGGCGACCCGACGTTCTTCAAGCTGCTCAAGACCTGGACCGCCGAACACCGCTACGGCAACGTCACCACGCGGCAGTTCGTCGACCTGTCCGAGCGGCTGTCCGGCAAGGACCTCGACCCGCTCTTCGACGCGTGGCTCTTCCAGCCGCGCCGCCCCACCCTCGCCTGACCTGCGCCGAAACGCTTTCCTTCGCCCGGTCCAAGTACAGGTGTAAGGGCGAACGACGAAGGGAGCGAGGCCAGTGCGCCTCAACGAGGACCCGGCGGCCTTCGAGGCCTTCTACCGCCGTCATGTCGACGTCGTCATGCGGTTCGTGGTCCGGCGGGTGAGCGATCCCCACCTGGCCGCCGACCTGACCGCCGACGTCTTCCTGGCGGCCCTCGACTCGGCCCACACCTACGTGCCAGGCCGGGGCAGCCAGACCGCGTGGTTGTACGGCGTGGCCCGCAACGTGGTGTCGGCCCAGCTCCGCAGGTCGGCCAGGGAAGCGCGGGCGGCCGGCCGGATCGCGGGGCGGCGGCTGATGGACGACGACGACCTCGTCCGGATGGAGGAGCGGATCGACGCCGAGCGCGGCATGCGCGGCGCCCTGGAGGCCATGGCGGGCCTGCCGGAGGGCGAACGCGCGGTGCTGGAGCTCGTGGCGATCGACCAGCTCACCGTCTCCGAGGCGGCCGCCGCCCTCGGCATCAGGCAGGTGACCGCGCGGGTCCGCCTGCACCGGGCCAGACGCGCCCTGGAGAACGTCGCTTCGCCGTCGGCCAGGTACGTGGAGGGACAGGCATGAACACTTTCGAGGAGCGGTTGCTCGGCGCGCTCAAGGCGGAGATGGCGGCCGGGACGCAGCCCGTCACGGCTCCGGTCGTCCGGCGGCCGCGGCGCAGGGTCGTGGGGCTCGCCGCCGCGGCCGCGGGGGTCGCCGTGGTCGCCGCGGTGACGGCCACCGGCCTGTTCGGCGGCGGCCCCGCGTACGCGGTGACCGGCACGGCCGACGGCGGGGTGGCCGTGGAGATCAACGCCTTCCGGGACCCCGGCGGGCTGGCCGACGAGCTGGCGGCGGCGGGGGTCAAGGCGGTGGTGGACTACCTGCCGTACGGCCGGACCTGCAAGGAGCCGCGCGGCCGGAACGGGGGCGGCGAGGGGCGTTTCGAGGCGAGCATCGGCAGGAGCGGGGAGGGCATCTCGTTCCGGATCGCGAAGGGGCAGGTCCCGGCGGGGCAGACCCTGGTGCTGGCGGTCACCCTGGACAGGAGCGGGCCCGAGGCGCCTCCGGTGTCCACCTCGTTGCAGATCGTCCAGGGCGCGGTGGCCCGGTGCGAACCGGTCGCGATGCCCGTCCCGCCGGCGGGCGACCGGAACGACGACCGTTCCGGCACCCGTACGGGCACGGGCGACGACGAGGGTTTCAGCGAGCACACCCAGCAGGGCTGACCTCCGGCGGGGGCGGCCCGGACAGGACCCGGGCGGGTCGCGGCCTGCGCACCCTCGGCTCGCGCCCGCCCGGCGCCCCTCCCGCGAGGTCCGTCGCGACAATCGGCAACGGGGGCCGTCGCGACAGTCGGTCGCGAGGGCCGTTGCGACAGTCGGTCGCGGGGTCAGTCGCGGGTGGAGGGCCAGTAGGCGCCGCCGGCCAGGAGGAGGGCGGCGGCGCCCACCAGGCCGGCCTCCTGGCCGAGGGCGGCGGGCACGACCTTGACGCGGCGGGCGAAGCCCATGCGGGCGTGGTCCCGCAGCGCCTCCTCCAGGGGGTCGAACAGGGGGTCGCCGGCCTGCGACAGGCCGCCGCCGATCGTCACCAGGTCCAGGTCGCACAGGTGGGTGGCGGAGGCGATCGCGATCCCGAGCGCCCGTCCGGCCCGCCGCATCGCCAGCACCGCCACGGGGTCCCCGGCGAGCGCGTCGGCCGCCAGCGCCCGCCCGGTGACCGCCCGATCCTCCCGGTACGCCTCCCCACCCTCAGACGCCTCCCCACCCTCAGACGCCTCCCCACCCTCAGACGCCTCCCCGCCCTCCGACGCCGCCAAGGGCTCCGGGCCGGCGCTGGGGGTCCAGCCGTGGGTGAGGGCCCAGGTGGTGAGGGCGGGGCCGCGGGCGACCGCTTCCAGGCAGCCGTGGCCGCCGCAGCCGCAGCGGGGGCCGCCGTCCGGTTCGACCACGACGTGCCCGATGTGGCCGGCGTTGCCCGTGCCGCCGTTGACCAGGCGTCCGCCCAGGATCAGGCCGCCGCCGACGCCGGTGGAGACCACCATGCCCAGCATGTCGGCGCTGCCCCGGCCGGCGCCCTGCCAGTGTTCGGCGATGGCCAGGCAGATGGCGTCGTTGTGGAGGCGTACCGGTAAGCCGGGGAACCGGCCGGCCAGCCGGGCGCGCAGCGGGAAGCCGCGCCAGCCGGGGATGTTGAGCGGCGAGACCTCGCCGTCGGGCCAGGTCATCGGCCCGCCGCAGCCCACGCCCACCCCTTCGGCGCGGGCCGACAAGGGGTCGATGAGGGTGGTGAGGGTGCGCCACAGCGTCTCGGCGTCGGCGTTCTGGGGGGTGGCGGCGCGGCGGGAGGTGATCACGGTGCCGTCAGGGGCCACCAGCCCGGCGGCCATCTTGGTGCCGCCGACGTCGATCGCCAGGATCACGACAGCTCCGGCTCCGCGGCGCTGGAGAAGACCAGCACGGAGGCCGTGAGCCCGTGCACGTGGTTGTGGCCGCCGACCGGCCCGACCTCGCCCGCGGCGAAGAAGCCCGCGACGCCGATCGGTCCCAGCGTGTCGCGCAGGGCGACCGGGTCGTGGTCGGCGGTGCCGAACATCGCCGAGCCCCGGCCGTTGCACGAGAACAGCAGCGCGCCGTCGACCTTGCCGAGCTCCTCGCGGTGGGCGTCGAGCAGGTCGTACAGGTCCTCGTCGGCGGTGGCCGCGTCCCTGACCTGGAAGCGCACGGTACGGCCGATCTCCACGATGTCCCCGATGGCCACGGCCTCGCGTTCGGGGTCGATGCCGATGACGCCTCGGATGAGGAAGTCGCCGCGTTCGTGGCGTTCGGCGTACTCGTCCATGGCCACGCCGATCTGCAGGCCGGCGGCGACCAGTTCGCGGTCGTCCTCGTCGAGCTCGCTGACGATGTCCTCCAGCCGGGCCAGCGCGGGCTGACCGGCCAGTTCGAGCAGCAGGTTCTCCTCCGAGGCCGTGACCACCATGCTGGGGCCGATCGGGCGGCAGCCCTGGCTGACCACCGTACTGATCTTGACCGGCCCGCTGAGCAGGACGCCGATCGCGCCCTCGGTGTAGATCTTGCCGTCCGCGAACAGCCGTACGGACCCCCTGCCCTGCAGCCCGTTGGCCAGGCCGCCGATCAGCGGCAGGTCGCCGAGCACGTCGACCGAACGCTCCACGAACGCGTCGGTCGGGAAGGTGTACGGGTCGGCCAGCAGGATCGCCACGTGGTCGTCGCCGGTGCGCTCGGGCAGCCCGACGACCACGAACCGGTCCTCGGCCGCCAGCGTCTCCAGGGCGAACGTGGTGAGCCCGGCCCCCTCCAGGGTGGCCGCCCACGCGCTCACCGCGGGCGTCAGCTCGACCCCCTGCCCGTCGCCGATCACCCCGGTGGCGCTGCATCCGATCACGTGCGCCTCGGGCGCCAGCTTCATCGCGGCCTGGCCGGCTCTGGCGACGTCCTCGGGGTCCTCGCCGCAGATGAAGAAGCAGACCAGGTCGGCTTGGCCGCTGAGCCTCGACAGTGCCTGACCGACGGCGCTCTCCGCGGCCTCCACCAGGTCGGAACCCACGGCGAGGCCGTCGGCGAAGCGGCTTGTCATCAAGGCCACGCGTCTCGCCTCCCTCGACATGTGTATGTTCCCTAGGCCCGATTCTCCCCCCTAAAGGGACAAGCACGCGTACGAACCGTCACGCAATAGGTCAAGATCCGAAATCTCCGCCAGATGCGAAACTCTCTGCCGCATTTCTCGCGGGGGACGTAGTCTCGATCCCGTGCATCAGCCACGTATTCTCCGCGAGTTGCGGGAGAGCGGCCACGTTCATCGCAGCGTCAAGGCCGAGGTCCGGGAAAACCTGCTGGCCAGGCTGCGGGCCGGCGAGCCCCGGTTCCCCGGCATAGTGGGCTTCGACGACTCCGTCCTGCCACACCTGGAGCGGGCGCTGCTCGCCGGGCACGACCTGGTCCTGCTCGGTGAGCGAGGGCAGGGCAAGACGCGGCTCATCCGCACGATCACCGGCCTGCTCGACGAGTGGACCCCGGTGGTCGAGGGCTGCGAGATCAACGACCATCCGTACGCACCCGCCTGCACGCGCTGCAAGACCCTGGCGCGCGAGCTGGGCGACGAGCTGCCGGTGGCGTGGAAGCACCGCGACGAGCGTTACGGCGAGAAGCTCGCCACTCCCGACACCTCCGTCGGCGACCTCATCGGCGACGTCGACCCCATCAAGATCGCAGAGGGGCGCACCCTCGGCGACCCCGAGACCGTCCACTACGGCCTGGTCCCCCGCACCAACCGCGGCGTGTTCTCCGTCAACGAGCTGCCCGACCTGGCCGAGCGCATCCAGGTCTCGCTGCTCAACGTGCTGGAGGAGCGCGACATCCAGGTGCGCGGCTACAACCTGCGCCTGCCCCTCGACATCCTGCTCATCGCCAGCGCCAACCCCGAGGACTACACCAACAGGGGTCGCATCATCACGCCGCTGAAGGACCGCTTCGGCGCCGAGATCCGCACCCACTACCCGCTCACCGTCGAGGACGAGCTCACCCTCATCCGCCAGGAGTCGGTGCCCGACATCGGGGCCGACGTGCCCGAGCACCTGATCGAGGTGATCGCCAGGTTCACCCGGCTGGTCCGCGAGTCCACGGCCGTCGACGCCCGGTCCGGCGTCTCGGCGCGCTTCTCGATCGCCGCCGCCGAGACCGCCGCGGCCTCCGCCGTGCGCAGGTCGGCGATCAAGGGCGAGGACCAGGCCGTCACGCGCGTCTGCGACCTGGCCTGCGTCGTCCACAGCCTGCGCGGCAAGGTGGAGTTCGAGGTCAGCGAGGAGGGCAGGGAGACCGAGATCCTGGCCCACCTGCTGCGCCGGGCCACGGCCGAGACGTTCAGGAACAGGCTGGGCGGCATGGACCTGGCCCCGGTGACCGACAAGTTCGCCGAGGGCAACCAGGTGGAGTCCGGCGACATGGTGGCCGCGGCCGAGCTGCTGCACCGGATCGGGCCGGTCAGCGGCCTGGCCAAGATCATGTCCAGGCTCGGCATGGGCGCCGGCGAGGAGTCCCCGGGGCACGCCGCGGCGGCCCTGGAGTTCGCGCTGGAAGGTCTCTACCTGATGCGGCGGCTGTCAAAGGAAGACCTCGACGGGGTCACGATCTACAGGACGTGAACAAACGGGCGGTTTCCCGCGTCGTAGTGTTTGGTTGATCACGACTCCGGGGGGAACCGCCCATGCGCCTGCTCATCCATGCCACCGCCGTCGGCCTCGTCCTGAGCGGCCTCGCGCTGCCCGCGCAGGCGGCCTCCACGAGGGCAGCCGCCAAGACCGCCTACGGCTATGCCTGGGCCGACGGCAAGGGCAGCCTGCGGATCGTGCCCATGAAGCCGGCCAAGGTGCGGCGCGGCGGCAACGTGCTCTACAAGCTGACCGCGATCCCGGGGGCCGCGGAGCTCAAGCTCGACTACACCCGCGCCGCCTACAGCCGGGTGACGACGGCCTGCGACCTGAAGGAGACCGAGGGCCGCGTCGCGCTGGACCGCGACGGCCTGGGCCGTACGTCGTGCAAGCCCGCCCAGCTCACCGTCGGGCTCCGGGAGGGCGCGGTCCCGCTGCGCGTGGAGTACGAGGGCGGCAGAGCCGTCAAGGCTCAGGAGTTCCTGCTGAACGCCTGGCCGGAGCCGGTCACCGCGCGCGGCACGGTCAAGCGCGTCGACGACGCGACGGTCCTGTTCAGCACCGGCGGCAAGCAGCTCAAGCTGGGTTACACGTACCTGACGTCCTTCTACCGGGCCACCGCCCGCTGCGGCGACCGCTGGGTGTCCGGGAAGCCGGCCGGCGTCGACAAGCGCGGGCTCGGCACGCTGCCCTGCGAGTCGGCCGATCTGACCACGGCCCTCAAGGGGGCCGGGCGCGCGGTGCAGGTGCAGGTGAGCTATACGCCCGACGCGAACAGCGCGGTCGAGGTGTGGGAAGTGGCCAGGCGTCCGTAGACGGGCGGGGGCGGGTTGGGGTTAGCGTGGAAGCGTGATGGCCTTCCGCTACGGCGAATACCACGACGGCCCCGACCCCCTGGCCCCTCCTTACGACGTACGCGCGGCCCTCGACGAGATGGGCGACGCGATCCTGTCCGGCTCGACGCCGGTCCACGCGCTGCGCGACCTGCTCAAGCGCGGGCTGCCCGGCAGCCAGGACCGGCGGGGGCTCGACGACATGCTCAAGGAGGTCCGCAGGCGGCGCAGGGACCTGCGCGAGCGCGGGCGGCTCGACGGCACCCTCGAACGCGCGCGGGCATTGCTGGACAAGGCGATCGGGCAGGAGCGGGCCGAGCTGTTCCCCGACCCGTCCGACGACGCGCGGCTGCGCGAGGCCGGGCTCGACGGGCTGCCCGAGGACACCGCGAGCGCCATCCAGGAGCTGAGCTCGTACGAGTGGCGTTCGGCGGCGGCCCGCCAGACGTTCGAGGAGCTGCGCGACCTGCTTCGGCGCGAGGTGCTCGACAGCCAGTTCAGAGGGCTGCGCGACGCGCTGGCCAACCCCGACCCCGAGGCCATGGCCCGCGTCCGGCAGATGATGTCCGATCTGAACGACATGCTGGACAGGGACACCCGGGGCGAGCACACCCCAGAAGACTTTGACGCCTTTATGGCGAAATATGGCGATTTGTTCCCAGAAACGCCCCGAAACCTTGAGGAGCTCGTCGACATCCTGGCCCGGCGGGCCGCCGCCACCCAGCGCATGCTGGCCTCGATGACCCCCCGCCAGCGCGAGGAGCTGTCCGGCCTCATCAACCAGACCCTCGACCAGGCCGGCCTGTCCGACCAGATGCGCCGCCTCGGCGAGGCCCTGCACGCCCGCCGTCCCGACCTGGCCTGGAACGCCCCCGAGCGCCTGACCGGCGAGGAGCCCCTGGCCATGGGCGACGCCGTCACCGCGCTGGAGGAGCTGGCCGACCTCACCCAGCTGGAGACCGCTCTGCGCCAGGACTACCCGGGCGCGCGGCTCGACGACATCGACGAGGCCGCCGTACGCCGCGCGCTGGGCCGGGCGGCGGTCGACGACCTGGAGGCGCTCAAGCGCATCGAACGTGAGCTGGAGGAGCAGGGCTATCTGCTGCGCCGCCGCGGCAAGCTGGAGCTGACCCCGAAGGCGGTCCGGCGGCTCGGCGAGACCGCGCTGCGGCGCGTGTTCTCCTCCCTCGACGCGGGCCGGCGCGGCGACCACGACCAGCACGACGCGGGCTCGGCCGGCGAGCTGACCGGCTCCACCCGGCCGTGGCGCTTCGGCGACGAGCAGCCGATCGACGTCGTCCGCACGCTGGTCAACGGCGTGCGCAGCGGCGGCGTGGCCACCGCCCCGCAGGACGGGCGGGCCCGGGTGCGGCTGTCCGTCGACGACTTCGAGGTCTCCGAGACCGAGCGCCGCAGCGCGGCGGCGGTGTGCCTGCTGGTCGACCTGTCCTACTCGATGGCCCTGCGCGGCACGTGGGCCGCGGCCAAGCAGACGGCGCTGGCCCTCCAGGCGCTGGTGGCCTCCAAGTTCCCGCAGGACGCCGTGCAGATCATCGGCTTCTCCAACTACGCCAGGGTCCTGCAGCCCGACGAGCTGGCCGGCCTCGACTGGGACATGGTCCAGGGCACCAACCTCCACCACGCCCTCCTGATCGCCGGCCGCCACCTCGACCGCCACCCCGACTTCGAGCCGGTGGTGCTGGTGGTCACCGACGGCGAGCCGACCGCCCACCTCATGCGCAACGGCAGATCGGCCTTCGAGTGGCCGCCGTCGCACGAGACGCTGGAGCTGACGCTGGCCGAGGTGGACAAGATGACGCGGCGGCGGGCCACGATCAACGTCTTCATGCTGGCGGCCGACGACCGGCTGAAGGAGTTCGTGGACGAGGTGGCCCGCAGGAACGGCGGCCGGGTGTTCTCACCGAGCGCCGACCGGCTCGGCGAATACGTCGTCAGCGACTTCCTCCGCCTCCGCCGCTCCCGCTGACCGGAGGGAGCGCCTTCGCTCATCGGCATTCCTCCGGAGCCGGGACGCTCACTTCGCCCTACGGCTGAACGCCGGGTGACGACGAGCGGCCGTCGTCTCGATCCTGCTCTCCTCGGCCAGGTTCCCGGCCAGCTCGTCCAGCGTCGCCCCACAGCGGACGTTGGACAGCACGCTTCCGCGGGGAACCGGGCTCCGGCGGACGGCCACCCAGCCTCCGGTCACGTCATGGATGTGCCAGCCAGGGTTGCCGGCCCGCACCAGCTGCGCGCTCACGGCCACGGTCCCGCCACCGCTGAACGGCCCGTGGCCCAGGCGGACAGCCGCACCGGCACGCGGCCCTGGGACGTCGGACGGGCTCTCAAGCGCCCCGGTTGCCCGGGGTTCGGTACGTCGGCATGTCGCGGCACGTGACCGAAACTACGGACGTCGCCGGAAGGAAAGTCACACGCTGTGTGCGACTTCTCTAGGGGGTGGTCCGCCGGATGCGTCGCGCCAGCGACCGCAGGGGCTCCGGAACGCGCGTATGCGCTCGCAGCAGGCCGGTGACCGTCTCGCGGGCCATCGGGTGGTACGCCGTGTGCTGCGGGGACAGCCGCTCCGCGCGCCTGAGCGAGTCGAGGGCACGATCCGGCCGGCCGGCCATGAGCTGGAGCCGGGCGAGATCGATGTAGTGGTGCGAAGACCTCTCGGGCGGGAGGGATCGGGGCGGCGTGAAGCCCTCGTTCCGCCGCAGCGCCTCGTCGGGGTCCTCCAGCTCGATGGCGGCCGCTATCTCGTGGATGCGCACGTTGCCGGGCCCGAAGGCGAGGCCGTGGTGGTTGGTGTCGCGGCCGATGCGCGAGGCGTACTCACGCGCCGCCGCCAGGTGTTCCCACGCGTCCGTCGCTCGTGGGCGCAGCCGGGCGGACAGGATGGCGGACCTCAGGTGCATCGAGCCCAGGACGGCCAGCCCCGGTTCGCTGTCCGAGACCAGGTGGTCGAACTCCTGGTGGGCGCGTTCGAGGAAGGTGAGTCCCGCGCGGTAGGCCGCCGAGCCGAAGAACACCTGGGCCCGCTCCTCGGCGACATAGGCGAGCAGTTCCGGCTCGCCGGTCTCGCGCGCGGCCTGCGCCGCACGATCCACGGCGACGGAGACGAGATCGACGTATCCCAGACGGTAGGCGACCGACTTGGCCGCCACGAAGGCGTACATCATCATCTCGGCCACGGTCCGGCGCGTCGTGCCCTCGCTGCCGTGCAGGACGGCGGACAGTTCCTCGATCAGGCCCGGTAGCACCCCGCCGAGTTCGGTGTAGTCGATCCTGTCGAGCAGGACGCCGACCCGGCGAACGTCATCGGCCATCGCGTCGAGCGCTCTGGGCTCCACCGCGAGCTCAGGCGGGACGTCCCAGTGGTTGAGCGCGATGCGGACGGCGGGAATGCCGGCGTGCGCCCGGTCGGCCGGTGCGGTGGAGCCCCGGTAGGGCTGTCCGGTGAGTTCGGTGACGCCGATGCGCAACGCCCTGGCCACGGCGGCGATGAACCAGGGGGTCGCGGGCTTGCTTCCGCGCTCGACCTGGGAGACCAGGCTCTTGGAGCAGGGCACGAGCAGGGCCAGGCCGTCCTGTGTCAACCCGGCCAGCTTCCTGGCTTCGGCGATCCGGGGGCCGATGCCGCCGTCGTCCAGGATCAGGATGTTCGTACCGGCGGAGCTCATGGGAGTCCCCTTCCCGGGAAGCCGGCTGCTGCCTTCTGGCTCAGGGTAAGAGGTGGCCGTTCGGGAGAGAGCCGGTTCGGCGGGACGATGCGCCGGAACATGCGGGGCCGTCACACGTCGTGCCCGGCGGGATGGGCGGGGGTACCGGCGGGCGGCAGCCACCGGCGAGGGGGTTCGGGGGAGCTCGGCTCCCCCGAGGAAGCAGAGCCTGGAGCCTTCGGCGCACAGCGCCCCAGGGCGAAGGCCTTTGGGACTTTGGGGCCTCGTGGCCCTTGCCTTTGGGGTTTGTCAGGCTTCGATCAGGCGGGCGTAGAAGTCGAGGGCCACGTCGAACCCGTCGCGGCAGTTGCGGTGCGACCGGTAACAGGGCCGCCACGCCGAGCTGGCCCCCACCCCCGCCCGCGCGTCGACAAGAGCCGACGGCACGCGCTCCGGCCGGGGCAGCAGCCCATGGCCCAGGTAGCGGACGCCGGTCAGCTCGGTGTGCGTGCCCGCCCCGCCGGAGACGAAGCGGCCGAGCCGCCAGCCGCTCTCCTCGTCCCATACCAGCGCGTGGCCGTCGGTCAGCCTGACCGTGGCGTGACGCGGATCGCAGGGGCCTTCCCACCAGTCGGCCACCTCGGCTCCGAGCAGGTCGACGACGCGCTCCACATAGCCCACCGGCTGCTGCAGCCACTCGTCGGTGTACGGCTCGACATGCCTGATGGCCACGGACGGCACCCCCTTGTGCCCTGAAGGTAAGAAAAAAGCGACGGTGACCAACCATACCCGTGGCGAACTTATTCCGTTGCACGTCCGTCTAGTCATTACGGACGATATTTACGTGGGACACGGGGAAGGAGGAGAGCCCATGATTGCCACGATCCTGCTGATCACCCTGATGGCCGTAGCGGTGGCGGCCACGGAGCTCATCATGCGTTGCTCCTCGCAGGTTAAAGAGAGTGTCGAGCCGCCGACCGAGATCGTCGGGGACTAGTCTCAGGCGCATGTCCCTGCTTCTCTGGCTGCACATCGGCTTCGCCATCTTCACGATCGGCCCGCTGACCGCCGCGACGATGGCGGCTCCGCGGGCCATCCGCACCAACAACGTGCCCGTCCTGCGGAACATCCAGCGCACCACGAGGATCTACAGCCTGGCCAGCCTGGGTGTGCTGGTGTTCGGCGTGGCCCTGGGCGTCGTCGTCGGGAACGGCGTGCTCGGCCTGTGGTACATGACGGCGTCGATGACGCTGTTCATCGTGGCGATCGTGTTGCTGGTCATCATCGACCGCGACCTGCGCACCGCCCTCCGCGCGCTCGAGAGCGAGAACGCGGAGGACGACGCGAAGGTGCAGACCGGACGGGTCGCGGCGATCAGCGGCCTGCTGGCCGTGATCTGGCTGGTGATCCTCTTCCTGATGGTCGTCCCGACGCCTTAGCCGAGGGCCTGGGTGAGGTCGGCGAGCAGGTCGTCGACCGTCTCGATGCCGACCGACAGGCGCACCAGGTCGTTCGGCACCTCCAGGGGCGAGCCCGCCGCGGAGGCGTGCGTCATCCGGCCCGGGTGCTCGATGAGCGACTCGACGCCGCCCAGCGACTCGCCGAGCGTGAACAGCTTGGCCCGGTTGCACACCTCCACGGCCTCGGCCTCGCCGCCCGCCACGCGGAAGGACACCATGCCGCCGAAGCGCCGCATCTGCTTGGCGGCGACCTCGTGGCCGGAGTGCTCGGCCAGGCCCGGGTAGAGCACCTGGGTCACGCGCGGGTGCGCGAGCAGCAGGTCGACGACGCGCTCGGCGTTGTCGCAGTGGCGGTCCATGCGCACGCCGAGGGTCTTGAGCCCGCGCAGCGTCAGCCAGGCGTCGAACGGGCCGGCCACCGCGCCCATCGCGTTCTGGTGGTAGGTCAGCTCGTCGCCGAGGCCCTTGTCCCGCGCGATCAGCGCGCCGCCCACCACGTCGGAGTGGCCGCCGACGTACTTGGTGGTGGAGTGGACGACCACGTCGGCCCCGAGCGCCAGGGGCTGCTGCAGGTACGGCGAGGCGAAGGTGTTGTCCACGACCAGCAGCGCGCCGTTCTCGTGGGCCAGCTGCGCCAGGGCGGCGATGTCGGCGATGCCGAGCAGCGGGTTGGTGGGCGTCTCGACCCACACGATCTTCGTCTTCTGCGTCATGGCCGCCGCCACCGCGTCGAGGTCGTGCAGCGGGACCGGGTCGTAGTGCAGGCCCCAGCGCTCGTGCACCTTGGCGAACAGCCGGTACGTGCCCCCGTACGCGTCGTTGGGGATGATCACGTGATCCTGCGGCCGGCACACCGTGCGCAGCAGGGTGTCCTCGGCGGCCAGGCCCGAGGCGAACGCCAGCCCGCGCGCGCCGCCCTCCACGGCGGCCAGCGCCTCTTCCAGCGCCGTCCTCGTGGGGTTGGCCGAGCGGCTGTACTCATATCCCGAACGCAGGCCGCCCACGCCGTCCTGCTTGTAGGTGGACGTGGCGTAGATCGGCGGCACGACCGCGCCGGTCAGCGGGTCGGGCTCCTGACCTGCGTGGATCGCCAGGGTCTCAAAACCGTTGGTCATAGGCCCCACGTTAACGGAAAGCGGCCCGCGATCCGTTCCCCAGCGGATCGCGGGCCGGTGGCGGGGCCCGTCCCCCGACGGCGCCCGCCCGGACCCGCGCGGCCATGCCCGCGCGGGCCACGTTCTCGAAGGCTCAGGCCGCCCGGGGCTCGCGGGCCGTCGCGGCCGTCGCGGCCGGGACGGCCGGGGCGCTGAGCCGTACGACCTCCACGTCGATGTGGCGGCCGCTGGCGCCCTCCGCCTCCTCACCGTTGATGCGCGAGAGCAGCACGGGGTCGGCCAGCGCGAGCAGCGCCGTAACGACCAGTCCCAACCCCAGCAGAACGAACCCGATGACAACCATGTCCTGTCCCCCTTCCGACGTGTTCCAGCATCGCCGAGGGGCCGTCACCGCCGCCTCCGCTGAAGGGCTGGTCCGGCGGCGGCCGGGTCGGCCGATCGGTTGATACGAGTTGTCCGACTTCCGGCCTACTCTCGTGGCGTGGGGGATTCGAAAGGCATCGTGTACTGGGTCCGGCGGCTGAGCGAGATCGCGATGCTCGGCTGGCTCGGCCTGATGCTGATGCTCGACCTGGCCATCGCCGTCAGCACCGGGGGGTTGCAGTGGTTCGTGCCGTTCTGCGGCGCGGCCGGGATCGCGGCGGTCGTCCTGCGCCGCCGCCACCGTCTTGAGGGCTTCTGCGCGCTGCTGGGGCTGTCCTTCGCCGTGTCGCTGGTCATCGCGTCGGTCGACGCGCTGGGCGCGCCCGGCATGGCCGAGACGGGGTCGCTGCTGATCCTCCTCATCGGCGTGCTGCGGCACGTCGAGCCGGTACGGCGGGCGGCGGTGCTGTCGCTCGTGGGGCTGGGCGTGCTGATGGCCGAGTCGGCCAGGCGCGACTACCCCACCGCGGGGCTGGCGTTCGCGTTCCTGCTGTTCGCGGGGTGGTCGATGGCCGCGGGCATCGGCGGCTACCTGCGGTTCCAGCAGGAACGCCGGACCGAGGCGGTGCACTCCGTACGCCGGGCCGAACGCCTGGAACTGGCCAGGGAGCTGCACGACCTGGTCGCCCACCACATCACCGGCATCGTCGTCCAGGCCCAGGCCGCGCGTACGGTCGCCGAGCACAAGCCCGAGGCCGTGCTGCCCGCGCTCGACGCGATCGCCTCGGCCGGGTCGGAGGCGCTGACCTCGATGCGGCGCATGGTCACCGTCCTGCGCACCGAGGACGAGGCCGACCGCAGGCCCGGCACGACGCTGGCCGACCTGCGGCTGCTGACCGAGCGGTTCTCGGTCGAGGGGCCGAAGGTCGCGTTCGAGATCGGGTCGGGCATCGACGACCGCACGCTGCCGCCCGAGGTGATGACGACGCTGCACCGGGTGCTGCTGGAGTCGCTCACCAACGTGCGCAAGCACGCCACCCGCGCCGCGTGGGTGGAGGCCGATCTGCGGCGGTACGAGCGGGTGGTCGTGCTGCGGGTGCGGAACTTCGGCTCGGTCGCCTCAGACCCGCGGGTGTCCCGGCTGGGCGGCGGGTTCGGGCTGGTCGGCATGGCCGAGCGGGTGGAGGCGCTGGGCGGCAGGCTCTACGCGGGCCCGTCCCCCGAGGGCCCCTGGGAAGTGATCGCCGAGTTCCCGCTCCCCTGACCCAGCCGGCTGTCCGGCCGGGCCTTCACCGGGGTCCCGCTCTCCCGCCGCGAAGGACCCGGCGAACTCCGGCTCGCCCAGGGCGGCGCGCAGGCGGGCGGTGATCCGGTCCACGTCATGGCGTTCGCCGGCGGGAAGGGGCGCGCCGACGGACCGCCGGAGCGCCGCGGCCCGTCCCAGCTTCCGCGCCGCCTCCGCCAGGCGCCCGGGGCCCGCGATCGACAACGCGCCCGCAAGCCCCTCCAGGGCCAGCGCGACGGCCCGCGGGTCGCCCGTCGCGCGGGCGTTCGCGTAGCCCTCGCGCTGGCGCGCCAGCGCCGTCTCGGCGTCGCCGCGCTGCTCGGCCACGAACCCCCACTCGGCCATGACGAACGCCGTCCCTGGCGTCCCGCGCACCTGCCGCAGCCAGTCGAGCGCGGACAGCAGGTACGACTCCGCCTCCTCGTACCGCCCCTGCCTGCGGGCGCTCATGGCCAGGCCGAGCAGCGCGTTCTCCTCCGCCGACCGGTACGACTGCGCCACCGCCAGCCGCCTGGCCCGCCCGTGGTAGTCGTCGGACCGCTCGTAGTCGCCCGTGAGCAGCGCGAGCCGGCCGAGCGCGGCCAGCTTGAACGACACGTCGAACCCCAGCCCCTCGGCCAGCCGCAGCGCCTCCTGCCGCAGCCGGGCCGCCCGCTCGTAGTCGCCGCGGATCTCGGCCAGCCGGTCGAGCACGTCCATGGCCTCGACCTGCCCCCATTCGTCCCCCAGCTCGCGGAAGAGGGCCAGGCCGCGCTCGCCGTCGCGTTCCATCGCCGCGAGGTCGCCGCGGCCCACCGCGAGCTTGGCCCGCAGGCACAGCGCCGCCGCCACCCCCCACCGGTCCCCCAGCTCCTCGTACGCCGCCAGCGCCCGGCCCACCGCGTCCCGGTGCGCCGCGTGGTCGCCGTACGCCCAGCGCACGAAGCTGAGGAACCAGTCGGCCAGCGCGGCCCCCGCAGGGTCGAGCGCGGCCCGGCGTACCGGCGGGGTGGGCTCGCCGAGCAGCAGCCCGATGCCGGCCAGCCACACCGAGGCCAGAGCGGCGGCGCCGTCTTCGCCGCCCGCCGCCAGCGCCGCCTCGATCGACCGGCGGGCCTCGCGCAGCCTGCCGCGCAGGATCCAGTACCAGGCGAGCGCGTTGGCCAGGCGCAGCGGCTCCGGCCCTGACAGGGCCAGCCGCAGGTTGGCGCTCTCGGCGTCCAGCCGGTCCAGCCATTCGTGCTGGCGCGGGCCGCGCAGCTCGGCGCGGGCGGCCAGGTCGGTGTAGTAGCGGGCGTGCCGCTCCCGCAGCAGGTCGTGCTCACCGGCCTCGCGCAGCCGTTCGAGGCAGTAGGCGGTCACCGACTCCAGCAGCCGGTAGCGGGGTCCGAGGGGGCCGGGCGCCACGGCGACCAGCGACCGGTCCACGAGCCTGGCCAGCACGTCGAGCACGTCCACGCCGGGCTCGGCGCAGACCGCCTCGGCGGCCTCCAGGGTGCAGCCGTCGGCGTGCGCGGCCAGCCGCCGCAGCACCGCGCGTTCCTCGTCCGACAGCAGCTCCCAGCTCCAGTCGATGGTGGCCCGCAGCGTGCGCTGCCGGGCCGGGGCGTCCCGCATCCCGGCGCTGAGCAGCCTGAACCGGTCGTCCAGGCGGGCGGCCAGCTCCTGTACGCCGAGCGCGCGCACCCGCGTCGCCGCCAGCTCCAGGGCCAGCGGGATGCCGTCGAGCCGCCGGCAGATGACGGCCACGGTGGGGCCGGGCTCGACGTCCGCGCGGGCCGCGAAGAGCCGTACGGCGTCGGCCTCGGCCAGCGGGTGGACGACCCGGACCCGTTCGCCGGACACGCCCAGCGGCTCCTGGCTGGTGGCCAGCACGCGCAGGCCGGGCGCGGCCCGCAGCAGCGCCGAGACGAGCCCGGCGACCTGCTCGACCAGGTGCTCGCAGTTGTCCAGGACCAGCAGCGCGCTCCTGTCCGCCAGCACCCCGGCCAGCCTGGACGCCAGCGGCACGGAGTCGTCGTCGCGCACGCCAAGCACCGCCGCCACCGCCTCGGCCACGTCCGCGTCGCCGGCCCCGGCCAGCTCCACCAGCCACACCCCGTCGGCGAACCGAACCTGCCCCGGCTCCGCGGGCCCCTCGGGGAAGGCCAGGCGGCGGGCGGCGGCGAGGGCGAGGCGGGTCTTGCCCACGCCGCCCGGCCCGGTCAGGGTGACCAGCCGCGAGTCCGCCAGCAGGGCGGCGACCTCGGCGAGGTCGGCGTCCCGGCCGACCAGCGGGGTGAGCGGCGCGGGCAGGTTGACGGCCGGTGCGGGGTCGGCGGCGGGCGGCGGGGCGGCCAGCGAGGGGTCGTGGCGCAGGATGGCCCGGTGCAGCGCGGCCAGTTCGGGCGAGGGGTCGAGCCCCAGTTCCTCGGCCAGCCTGACGCGCAGCTCCTCGTAGGCGGCCAGCGCCTCGCTCTGCCGGCCGCCCCGGTACAGGGCCTTCATGTGGGAGGCGCGCAGCCGTTCGCGCAGGGGGTGCCGGGCGACCAGGCCGGCGAGGTCGACGTCGTGGCCGAGCGCGAGGCGCACCTCGGCCTGCTCCTCCAGGGCCGACAGGCGCAGCTCGGTCAGCAGGGTGATCTCGGAACGGGCGAAGCCCTCGTCGGCGAAGTCGGCGTAGGCCGCCCCCCGCCACAGGGCGAGCGCCTGCTCCAGCTCGCGGGCGCGCTCACGCGGGGCGGCGCCGCGGCGGGCCACGAGCGCGCGGAACCGGACGGCGTCGCAGTCGTGGGCGGCCAGCCGGTAGCCGGCCGGGCCGTGGAGGACCATGGCGGGGTCGCCGAGCGCGCGGCGGAGCTGGGAGACGCGGGCCTGGAGGGTGCCGAGCGGGTTGCGGGTGGGCCGGTCGCCCCACAGGTCGTCGATCAGCCGGTCGGCGGAGACCGGGCCGCCGCCGGCCGCCAGCAGGGCGGCGAGGAGCGCGCGGACCTTGGGCTCGGCGACGTGGATCTCCTCGCCGCCGTCCGTCCGGACGGCCAGCGGGCCGAGCACCCCGAATCGCACCATGCAGAGACTAACCCGTAGCCGGTCAGAAGGATTTCCGTAGCGCGGTGCCGCAGGCTCCCTGTCATGACTCAGGTGACAGTTGCAGGACTCGGCCCGATGGGGTCGAAGATGGCCGAGACGTTCCTCGGCGCGGGTTTCGACGTGGCCGTGTGGAACCGTACGGCGAGCAAGGCAGAACCGCTGGTCGCCCGGGGAGCCCGGCGCGCGGCCTCGGCCGCGGACGGCGACCTGCTGGTGTTCAGCCAGATCGGCTACCAGGCGATGTACGACAGCCTCGGCGAGGCGGGGCTCGACGGGAAGGTGCTGGTCAACCTCAGCTCGGGCACCCCCGAGGAGCTGCGCGCGGCGGCCCGCTGGGTGGCCGGACGCGGCGGCACGCTCATCACCGCCGGGATCATGGTCCCGCCCCCGGGCATCGGGCAGCCGGGCGCGTACTCCTTCTACAGCGGCCCCAAGGACGTGCTCGACCGGCACACGGCCACGCTCGGGGCCCTCGGCGACGTCGTCCACGTCGGCGCGGACGAGGGCCTGGCGATGATGTACTACCAGTCGCTGCTGCTGATCTTCTGGTCGAGCCTGACCAGCCAGATGCACGCCATGGCGATGCTGAGCACGGCCGGGGTCTCCCCGCTGGAGTTCCTGCCGTACGTGCGGGAGACCTTCACCCAGCTCGGCGGCGACGGCGTGATGGGGTTCGCGAAGATCCTGGCCGAGGAGTTCGCCGCCGGCAGCTACCCCGGCGAGCTGAACTCGCTGCACATGCAGGCCGTGGGCCTCGGCCACGTCGTGCACGCGCTGGCCGAGGCCGGCGTGGAGACCACGGTGCCGAACGCGCTGAAGGAGCTGTTCGAGCGCGCCGACGCCGAGGGACGCGGGCACGAGGGCCTCGGCACCGTGATCGAATCGATAAGGAAACCCTGATCAGTGGTTGGCGAGGAAGGCGAGCAGGTCCTGCCGGGTGAGCAGCCCGGCGGGCTTGCCGTCCTCCAGGACGACGGCCGCGTCGGCCTTCTCCAGCGCCTCGACCGCGCGCGCGACGGGTTCGCCGCTGCCGATCGTGGGTAGCGGCGCCGACATGTGGTCGGAGATCGGGTCGTCGGAGGCGAGCCTGCCGTGGTAGAGCGCCTCCAGCAGGTCGCGCTCGACGATGGAGCCGACCACCTCGGCCGCCATGACCGGCGGCTCCTCCTTCATGACCGGAAGCTGGGACACCGAGTACTCGCGCATGATCGAGATGGCCGTGCCGACCGACTCGTGCGGGTGGGCGTGCACGAACTCCGGCAGGCCCGGCCCCTTGCGCGCCAGCACGTCGCCGACCAGGCCCTCGTCCGAGCTGGTGGTCAGGAAGCCGTAGTCGGCCATCCAGTCGTCGTTGAAGATCTTCGACAGGTAGCCGCGGCCGCCGTCGGGCAGCAGCACGACCACCACGTCGTCGGGCCCCGCCTTGGCCGCCACCTGCAGCGCCGCCACCACGGCCATGCCGCACGAGCCGCCGACCAGCAGCCCCTCCTCGCGGGCCAGGCGGCGGGTCATGTTGAAGGAGTCCTTGTCGGACACCGCGATGATCTCGTCGCAGATCCCGGTGTCGTACGTGGCCGGCCAGATGTCCTCGCCCACGCCCTCCACCAGGTAGGGACGGCCGGAGCCGCCGGAGTACACCGAGCCCTCGGGGTCGGCCCCGATGATCTTCACCCGGCCGTCGGAGACCTCCCTGAGGTAGCGGCCGGTGCCGCTGATCGTGCCGCCGGTGCCGATGCCCGCCACGAAGTGCGTGATGCGGCCGTCGGTCTGCTCCCACAGCTCGGGACCGGTGGAGTGGTAGTGGGAGTCGGGGTTGTTGACGTTGGAGTACTGGTCGGGCTTCCAGGCGTTGGGGATCTCGCGGGCCAGCCGGTCGGAGACCGAGTAGTAGGACTCCGGGTGGTCGGGCGAGACGGCGGTCGGGCAGACCACGACCTCGGCCCCGTACGCGCGCAGCACCGCGATCTTGTCCTGGGCCACCTTGTCGGGCACCACGAACAGGCACCGGTAGCCCTTCTGCTGGGCCACGATGGCCAGGCCCACCCCGGTGTTGCCGGACGTCGGCTCGACGATGACGCCGCCCGGCCGCAGCGCGCCGGAGGCCTCGGCGGCCTCGATCATGCGCAGCGCGATGCGGTCCTTGACCGAGCCGCCCGGATTGAAATATTCGACCTTGGCCAGCACCTGGGCGGAGATCCCCGCCGTGACCTTGTGCAGGCGGACGAGCGGAGTGTTCCCCATGAGATCGACCAGGGAATCGTAAACGCGCACCGAGGTGTTCACCTTCTTTGCCGAAGCTTGATCAGCTTGCCCGAGGCCGAGATCCAGTGGGGGTGGCAGGCCCTCGGCTAGTTTTCAAGCAAACGCTACCGCCGAGTTCGACCGGGAGGACACTACGTGGTCTGGGCAGCAGGCATGGCACGCGCGGCCAGGCGGATCGCGATGGCGGCGGCGCTCGGAGGTGGCGGGCTCACGGCTCTGGGAGCCACGGCGTACGGCCTGCTGATCGCCGAGGGGCTGCTCGCGCGCAAGGCCATCGGCCGCCCCCACGGTCTGGACGGACCGCCCTCCGACGGCGTCTACGGCGATTTCCGCGGCAAACCCCTCAAGATGGCCATGCTCGGCGATTCCACTTCGGTGGGCCTGGGCATGACCGACCCCAGCCACACCCCCGCCGTCCTGCTGGCCAACGGCGTGGCGGCGGTGGCCGAGCGGCCGGTGCACCTGCTGGTGGCGGGCAAGTCGGGCGCCCCGTCCGCCGAGCTGCCCGAGCAGGTGGACGCCGCCCTCGCCATGCGCCCGGACGTGGCGGTCATCTTCGTGGGGGCCAACGACATCATCACCCAGACGCCGCCGGCCGTGGCGGTGCGCCACCTGGCCAAGGCGGTGCGGCGGCTGCGCGAGGCGGGCGTCGAGGTGGTCGTCGGCACCTGCCCCGACCTCGGCACGGTACGGCCCATCGCCCAGCCGCTGCGCTGGGTGACCCGGCGGTGGAGCCGTCAGCTCGCGGCGGCCCAGACCGTCGCCGTGGTCGACGCGGGCGGCCGCACGGTGGCGTTCGCCGACGTCCTGGGGCCGGAATTCGATACAAATCCGACAGAAATGTTCGGACCGGATCGTTTCCATCCATCTGACCGAGGTTACGCGCAGGCCGCTTACGCGGTGCTACCGTCGGTGTGCGCTGCGTTGGGGCTGTGGCCTGAGCCGCGGCCCGCGCGGGGCGAAGGACTGCAACCGATCTACCTTGCGGCGGCAACGGCCGCGGAGGAGCCCGGCACCGAGGTCACCGCGACCCGGGTCGACGGGCGGGCGACGGGGCTCCACGGCAAGTGGGCCACGCTGTTCCGCCGGCGGCTCGGCGAGACGCCTACCGACGCGTGAGCGCGCCCGGCGGGCGGCTCGACGATCCCACCGACGCGTGATCGTGCGCGCCGGGGGGCTTCGCGACGCCTGACCCGGTCACCCTCCGAGCCTTAGCCGTCACTCCTCGTCCTCTTTTGGAGTGAATTGCCTGTGCTCCGGCCCCTCATGAAACCTTCCCTGGCCCTCGCGGGGACCCTCGCCCTGACCGCCTGCTCCGGCAGCGACGCCGCCACGGCGAACTTCCCCTCCTGGCAGAACACCCAGGTCAACGCGGTCAGCCGGATCGTGTCCGCGGCCGGTGTGGTCACCACCACGTCCATGAAGCCCGACGGCACGCTGGAGACCGTGGCGCTCGGCCTCGAAGACGGCCGGCGCCTGTGGGCCTACCCGGCCACCATGGCGGGCCGGCTGCCCGGCATGGGCGTCTCCGCCCCCGCGATCGTGGAGACCGCCAAGGGCCAGGGGGTGGTCGTGGCCCTCGACCCGGCGAAGAAGGGCCGCTGGAACGCCACCCTCATCGCCCGCGACGCCCGCTCCGGGGCGCAGAAGTGGGCCAGGCCCATGCACTCCACGTTCGGGCCGCAGCGCTGCGGCCCCTATCTGTGCGTGTCGGAGCACACCGCCCTCACCCACGCCCGGATGGTCGTGCTCGACCCGGCGACCGGCCGGGTGATGTGGCGGCTGCCCGGCATCTCCGAGGTCGAGTGGTCCGACCCGGCCCGGGTCCTGCTGCTGCGGATGGCCGCCAACCCCATGATCGAGTCCTACGACGTCAAGACCGGCAAGCTGCAGTGGCAGCAGCCGATCGAGCAGGCGCTCGGGCCCGGCATCGACCTGTCGGGCGGGTGGGCGTTCGGCTCGACCGGCGACAACCTGGTCGGCTACGTCGCCCCCTACACCAATCCCCAGACGAAGAAGGTCTCCACCTTCGGGCTGTTCTCCATCAGGATCAGCGACGGCACGGTCAACTGGATGCGTCCTTCCGTCGTGCGCGTCTATCCCAGCGGCAGCCCCGGCTACGCGCCCGTGGTCCGTCCGGTCGACCGCCAGGGCGCCTACGGCGGTTTCGCCAGGCTCGACTCCGAGACCGGCCGGGTGGTCGGCCAGATCACCGCCTCCGACGTCCCCGGCTCGGGCTGGTGGCTGGCCTTCCCCGACCGCATGGACAAACTGGGCTTCCTCAAGCACGACGCCAAGGGCAGCGCCTTCGACCTGGTCTCGGGCAAGCCCGCGCCGGTGGGCGAGGAGCGGGGCTGGTCCTTCTGCGTCACCGACCCCAAGCCGCTGCCGCTGCGCGGCCAGGCCCCCGGCTTCTACTCCACGGCCGCCGTCTGCGAGTACGACCTCGGCACCGGTACCCGCGTCTCCCCCATGAACGCCCCGCCGCCCTGGTTCACCGGCAGCCAGGACGGCTGGCGCCTGTGGCGCGACGAGAAGGGCGCCGTGCACGCCGTCAACGACCACACCGCCACCGCCCCCGGCATGTACGGCTGACGCGGGGCCCCGGGGAGCTTGCGAGGAGGACTGGAATATAGTTCTAATATCAGCGCCGGACACAAGGAGGGGCCATGCCCGAGGCAGTCATCGTCGCAACCGCGCGTTCCCCGATCGGACGAGCCTTCAAGGGGTCGCTCAAGGACATCCGTCCCGACGATCTGACCGTACAGATGATCCAGGCGGCGCTGGCCAAGGTGCCCCAGCTCGACCCGAACACGATCGACGACATCATGCTCGGCTGTGGCCTGCCGGGCGGTGAGCAGGGCTTCAACATGGCCCGGGTGGTGGCGGTGCTGCTCGGGCTCGACACCGTGCCGGGCACGACCGTCACGCGCTACTGCTCCTCGTCGCTGCAGACGACGCGGATGGCCTTCCACGCGATCAAGGCGGGCGAGGGCGACGTGTTCGTCTCGGCCGGCGTGGAGACCGTCTCGCGCTTCGCCAAGGGCAACTCCGACTCGCTGCCCGACACCCACAACCCGCTCTTCCTCGACGCGACGGCCCGCACCAAGAAGGCGGCCGAGGGCGGCCACACCTGGCACGACCCCCGCCAGGACGGCGCCGTCCCCGACATCTACATCGCCATGGGGCAGACCGCCGAGAACCTGGCCCAGCTCAAGGGCGTCAGCCGCCGCGAGCAGGACGAGTTCGGCGTGCGCTCCCAGAACCTGGCCGAGAAGGCGCTGGCCGACGGGTTCTGGCAGAAGGACATCACCCCCGTCACGCTCCCCGACGGCACCGTGGTCAGCAAGGACGACGGCCCCCGGGCCGGCACCACGTACGAGGGGGTGGCCGGGCTCAAGCCGGTCTTCCGCCCCGACGGCACGGTCACCGCGGGCAACTGCTGCCCGCTCAACGACGGCGCGGCGGCCCTGGTCATCATGAGCGACGTCAAGGCGGCCGAGCTGGGCATCACGCCGCTGGCCCGGATCGTCAGCACCGGCGTCAGCGGGCTCTCGCCCGAGATCATGGGCCTCGGGCCGGTGGAGGCGTCCAAGCAGGCGCTGTCGCGGGCCGGGATGGCGATCGAGGACATCGACCTCGTGGAGATCAACGAGGCGTTCGCGGCGCAGGTGATCCCGTCGTACCAGGACCTCGGGATCGAGCTCGACCGGCTCAACGTCAACGGTGGCGCCATCGCCGTCGGGCACCCGTTCGGCATGACCGGGGCGCGCATCACCTCGACGCTGATCAACAGCCTGCGCCACCACGACAAGAGCCTCGGCCTCGAGACGATGTGCGTCGGCGGCGGCCAGGGCATGGCGATGGTGCTGGAGCGCCTGTCCTAGATCGTGCTCTGCGGCCCCGCGCCCGGCCTCCCGGCCGCGCGGGGCCGTTCGCGTCCCGGAAGTCAGCCCTGACGGTCGGGGCCGGCCTGGAGCGGCGTCACGCGGACGATGACGCGCCGTTCCCTGACCATGGCCGCGCGGTAGTCGTCCCAGTCGGGGTGTTCGCCGGAGATGTCGCGGTAGTAGGCGACGAGCTGGTCCATCGCCTCCGGCAGGGAGACGACCTCGGCCGTGCCGTCGACCTGGAGCCACTCGCCGAAGAAGCCGTCGGCGAGCACGCAGAGCGAGACGCGGGGATCGCGGCGGATGTTGTGCACCTTCATCGCCGTCTCGCGGGTGCTGATGACGATGTGCCCGTCCGCCACGCCCGCCAGCACCGGCGACATCTGCGGGTGCCCTCCGCGACGGCTGGTGAGCAGGACTGCGTGGTGGTGGGTCTCGATGAAGCCGAGCGCCTTGTCCAGATCCATGTCTTCATGATGACGCGCCCGTGCTCGGAGCACGGGCGCGGGGATGGGGAAGGGCTCTACATCAAGCCCATTCGGGTACGGCGGTGCCGCTCGTGCTCCAGCACGATCGCGGCGGCGTAGCCGTGGGTCAGCCCGTGCTCGTCGGCGAGCCAGTTGGCCCGCTCGTCGCACCTCAGGAAGGATGGGCCGTTGTCGATGGCTTGGAACCACTCGGGGAGTTCGCGTCCCGTTATCGTGGGGACCCTTGCGATGAGCTTCGTCTGCGTCTCCGGTGAGTGGTTCAAGGACATGGGCACCTCCGCGGATTAAGGTCCTTTGCTCGACACTGCAACACCGCGCTGCGAATGGCAACCCCCCGGCCAGGCATCATTGTGTGACGGCAGGTAGATTTCCGGTCGCACAAAGAGAGGGCCCCGCCGGTTACGGCGAGGCCCCCAGGAGATGAACGATCAGTCGTCGCCGGTGAAATAGCTGATGAGGCGGAGCACCTCAAGGTAGATCCACACCAGGCTCAGCATGAGGCCGAACGCGCACTGCCAGGCGAACTTCTCCGGGACGCCCTGGCGCACGCCCTGCTCGATCGAGTCGAAGTCGAGGAGCAGGAAGAAGCAGCCGATCAGGATCATGACGATGCTGAAGACGTAGCCGAGCGGGCTGTCGGTGCGCAGGCCGAGCCCGACGCCGTTGAAGATACCAACCAGCAGGTTGACCAGCACCAGCCCGACCACCGCGATGGCGGCCGCCATGCCGTACTTGACCAGCTTGGGGGTGACGCGGACGACCCGCAGCGAGTAGACCGTCAGCACCGCGCCGAAGGCGAAGGCCGTGCCGAGCACCGCCTGGAAGACGATGCCGCTGATGGCGCCCTCGAACAGCTGGCTGATCTTGCCGAGGAAGACGCCCTCGAACACCGCGTAGCCCAGGATGAGCGCCGGGTTGGTGCTCTGGGTGAACGAGGCGATCAGGCCGAGGATCAGGGCCACGACGGCGGCGCCGACGGCCACCATCGGGGGGACGTCGAGCACCCACGTCGCGGCGGCGGCCACGACGAGCGCTCCGAGGGTGAGGAAACCCCGGACGACGACGTCGTCGAGGGTCATCGCCCGGTAGGCGGGCGGGGCCGGGGGTGCGTACGACGGGGCGTCGTACATGTTCCGCAGGGTGTCGGGTGAGGGGGCCGGGCCGGCCCATCCCGCGCGGTGCTGGCGCACCCTGCCGAATACGGGGTTCTTGCTCTCCATCGCTGCCTCCTGTGGCGCCGAGCCTACGGGGCCTGGCGGCACCTAGGTCAACTCACGCTCAGATCGAAGTTCGTCGGGGGACTTCGGCAGCGAGGACAACGAACGTGACCTCGCACGAGTTCCCGTGGCCGGGAGGGCCGTCCGGGGGGCCGGCGGCCGGGCGGCGAGTAACTGCGTCGCAACCAATGGAAACCGGGTTCTGTTGGGTTTCGTGATGAAAACGGAATCTTCCCGATGCCTCACCACACCGGGTCTTCCCGGCAAACGACTGGAAGCATTGTGTGACGGGTTGACAGCAGTAGTGAACCACCGGATGCGACAAGACGCTTCACTCGGAGAAAACCCCAGGTCGGGGACACTTAAGAAAGGTGCCCCCGGCGGGATTCGAACCCGCACTACAACCCTTTTAAGGGGTTTGCCTCTGCCATTGGGCTACGGGGGCGCCGCAATCATACGAAACGGACCATGCTTCCGAGGAGCACAACTTCGCATCAGGCGTCACAAGTGTGAAGTCTGCGGTGAAGTGATAGCGCCCCTGGCACTCTGTCCAAGAAGAGTAGACCGTCCAGATGGTCCAGTTGGTGCTGAATGCAGCGGGCTTCGAAGGCGTCCGCCTCGATGACGACCGGCTCCCCTGTGCCTGGCAAATGCCCATGTACGGTGATACGCGTCGCCCGGCGTACGTCCGCCGTGAGCCCGGCGATGGACGCGCACCCCTCGCGCCCGCCGTCCCAGTGGGAGGCGCTCGTGAGCCGAGGGTTGACCAGGACGAGCTCCCCGGCCCACGACCGGGCCCGGGGGTGGGCCCAGGCGTTGAAGGCGATCAGCCGCCACCTCAGGCCGATCTGCGGGGCGGCCAGCCCCGTCATGGCCTTCTCGCTGCGCAGGGTGGCGAGGAGGTCGGCCGCGGCCCGCACGGTCTCGGGGGCCGCCGGATCGACCGGCTCCGCCTTGGCCGACAGCGCCGGGTGCGGCGCGCCGAGCACCTGGCGCGGGGTGCCTCTGGCGCCCGTCACAGCAGGTCCGGCTCGACGGGACGGAAGGTGATCTCCGAGTCGAGCCCGGCCCCGACCGCCGCCAGCCGGCGCATGAGGGCGGCGACGTCGACGTCCTCGGGCAGCTCGACGTCGGCGATGAGCACGTACAGTCGGCCGGTGAGCCGGGTGCTCATGCCGGTGATGTTGCCGCCGTCGGCGGCCAGCACGGCGCTGACGGCCGAGATGATGCCGGGCCGGTCGGGGCCATGCACGGTCAGGACGTAGCCGAGGCCGCCGCCGTCGTCGCAGAAGTGCCGCCGCGCCTCGATCGCCGAGGCGGAGACCACCAGCTCGGGCGCGCTGAGCCGCTTGGTCAGCTCGGCGGGGTCGAGATCGCCGGAGACCAGGAGCATCATCGCCACGTACCCGCCGAGCAGCGTCATGGTCGAGTCCTGGATGTTCGCGCCGCAGTCGGCCAGCGAACCGGTGACGGCGGCGATCACGCCGGGCCGGTCCACGCCGAGCACGGTCACCGCTGAGAGCCCCACCCGTGGTACCCCTTCCGCATTTCGTCCAGGGGTGCCGAAAACGCCCCGGCGATGCTCGCCGGGGCGCTGCCGTACCTGGGCTAGCGGCGGGTCGTCGCCACCGCGGCCCTGAATCCGTCGCGCGGATGCTCCATCTCACCCAGCGAGATGGTCTCTCGCTTGAAGAACAGGGCCAGGGTCCAGTCGACGACGACACGGACCTTGCGGTTCAGCGTCGGCACCCGCGACAGATGGTAGGTGCGGTGCATGAACCACGCAGGGAAACCGCGCAGCTTCACGCCGTAGACATTGGCGACGCCCTGATGCAGGCCCAATCCGGCGACCGATCCGACATACTTGTGGCGGTAATTGACCAGTTGCTCGCCGCGCAGGTGCCGGACGATGTTGTCGGCCAGCACCTTGGCCTGGCGCACGGCGTGCTGGGCGTTGGGGGCGCAGTACTGGCCCGGGTTCGTCACGTCGGGCACCCCGGCCGCGTCGCCGGCGGCGAAGGCGTCGCGGGTGCCGGCGACGGTCAGGGCGGCGGTGGTCTTGATGCGGCCCCGCTCGTCCAGGGGCAGGTCGCTGTCGTTGACGACCGGGCTCGGCTTGACGCCCGCCGTCCACACCAGGGTCTCGGCGTCGAACTCGGTGCCGTCGCTGAGCACGACGTGGCCGCCCTCGCACGACTCCAGCCTGGTGTCCAGCTTGACCTCGATGCCGCGTTCGCGCAGCTGCTCCAGCGTCCACTTGCCCATCTCGGGGCCGACCTCGGGCAGCACCCGGTTCGTCGCCTCCACGAGCACCCAGCGCAGGTCGGCCGGGGTGATGTTGCGGTAGTAGCGGGTGGAGTCCTTGGCCATGTCCTCCAGCTCGGCCAGCGCCTCCACGCCCGCGAAGCCGGCCCCGACCACGACGAACGTCAGCGCCCTGCGCCGCACCTCGGGATCGACGGTCGACTCGGCCACGTCGAGCAGGTGCAGCACGCGGTTGCGCAGCGCGATGGCCTCGCCGACGGTCTTGAACCCGATGCCGATGTCGGTCAGCCCGGGGATCGGCAGCGTGCGCGAGATCGACCCGGCGGCCATCACGATCACGTCGTAGGCCACCTGGCGCGGCTCGCCCTCGGCGGGCTGGAAGGTGACGACGCGCTCGGCGTGGTCGACCTTGGTGACCGTGCCGTTGAGGATGCGCACCTTGGGCAGGATCCGGCGCAGCGGGGCCACCATGTGCCTGGGCGACAGGTTGCCCGCCGCCGCCTCCGGCAGGAACGGCTGGTAGGTCATGTAGGACTGGGGGTCGATGATCGTGATGCGCGCCTCGCCGCCGCGCAGCTCGCGGTGGAGCTTGCGCTGCAGTCTGAGCGCGGTGTACAGGCCGACGTACCCGCCGCCGACGATCAAGATGTGCTTGTTCATCCTGAGGCCCCATCCCTCGTGGAATGCTTGTGAAAGCATTCACAAGCTTACGTCGGGCACTTCCGGAGAGTCCAACCCGGGGATGGTGGGACGCGTCACACCGCCAGTGACCTGGCCCGGAGGAAGACGTCGTCCAGCATCTGGGCGGTGACGCGGCCGGTGAAGGTGTTCTGCTGGCTGGGGTGGTAGCAGCCGATCAACGTGACGGGGGCGGCGCCGTGCCGGACCTCGACCTCGACGCCGTGGCCGAACCGGGGGCGGGTGCGCGGCAGGTCGTAGCCGGCGTCCCTGAGCGCGGGCCACATGGCCTGCCAGGCGAACCCGCCGAGCGCCACCACCGCCCGTACGCTCTGCGCCACCATCGCCACCTCGCGCGCCATCCACGGGAAACAGGCGGCCTTCTCCTCCGGCGTGGGCTTGTTGGCCGGAGGCGCGCAGCGCACCGACGCCACCACCCTGGCGTCGATGAGCTCCTGGCCGTCGCCGGCGTACGTGCTGGTCTCCTTGGCCGCCAGGCCGCAGCGGTGGAGCGAGGCGAACAGCCAGTCGCCGCTGCGGTCGCCGGTGAAGATGCGGCCCGTCCTGTTGCCCCCGTGGGCCGCCGGCGCCAGGCCGACCAGCAGCACCTTCGGCCGCTCGGCCCCCCACCCGGGGACGGGACGGCCCCAGTACGTCTCGTCCGCGAACGCGCGCCGCCGCACGCGCGCCACCTCCTCGCGCCACTCCACCAGACGCGGGCAGGCACGGCAGACGGACTGCGCGGCCGTGAGCTCCGCGAGGGTGCCGCTGGCGGAGGCGAGGCGGCGCACGTCCGCGGGGTCATGGGCCACCGGGGTGTCAGGGGTGGCGGGGTCGCCGGGCCAGCCGGTGCCGGGTGGTACGAAGCTCATGACACCGATGGTGCCCGATCACCTCGTCCTCTCGGGCACGGGCGTGGCGGCGGTGGGGGTGGCGGTGGCAGTGGCGGTGGCGGCCGGCGCGGGCGTCGCCGAAGGGGCGAGGGGCGCCGTGGAGGCCGTCGGGCACGCGGCGGGCGCGGCCGTGGGCATGCCGTCGTCGGCCATCATCTCCTGCTGCTGGACCAGCGGCAGCGGGTAGCGGTTGAGCACCGGCTCGCCGCAGGACCGGTCGACCATGTACCCGTGCTCCTCGGGGCTGACCGTGATCGGTTTGCCGTCCTGGTCGTAGAGGTAGACGTCGGTCAGCGGGCTGCCGTCCTTGGCGTACGGCTTGATGTTGTAGACGTCGAGGCCGCCGCCGACCAGCATCACGTCGGCCGGCGCCGCCATCGCGACCGGCTGGTCGTCGCGGTCGGAGACCGCCGCCATGCCGGCCAGCAGCGCCAGCGCCGCCAGCACGTTGACGCCCGTGGCCAGCAGCGCGGCGAAGCGCCCGCCGCGGGCCCGGCCGAACCACACCGAGATCCACACGGCCACCGCCACGAGCGCCCACTCCGCAAGGTTCCCCGGGACGACGCCGCCGCCCGCCGTGATCGCCAGCAGCAGCATGGCCAGCAGGTAGCCGCGCAGCACCCACCAGCCGGGCCGCAGCTCGGGCAGGAAGGCCACGAAGCTCCGGTACGGCCTGTGCCGCAGCAGCCCGGCATGCGCCCGCGCCGCCCACGCGCGCGGCCGCGGACGGCGACTCCGGCGGCTCTGGGGACGCCCCCCGTAGGCGGCCACCAGCTCCTCCGCGTACGCGGCGGGCGGCCCGAGCCGATCCTCCAGCGGCAGGTCGGACTCGGCCGCGATCTCGGCCAGATGGTCGTCGAGGTCCTCGATCAGCTCCTCGCGGTCGGGGTGACCGGCCAGGGCGTCGCGGACGGCCTGCGCGTACTGTTCCGGCGTGGTCATGCGTGGCCCTCCTTGAGCAGGGAATCCATGGTGGCCGCGAACGACGCCCACCGCTTGGCGGAGGTGGCGTACAGGGTGCGGCCGACCTCGTTGAGCCCGTAGTACTTGCGGTGGGGGCCCTCGTCGGAGGCGACGACGTAGGAGTTGAGCGCGCCGGCCTTGAACAGGCGGCGCAGCGTGCCGTACACGGAGGCGTCGCCCACCTCTTCCAGGCCCGCCTCCCTGAGCCGGCGCACGACGTCGTAGCCGTAGCCGTCGCGCTCGGCGAGCACGGCCAGGACGGCCAGGTCGAGCACGCCCTTGAGCAACTGGCTGCTATCCACGCGAAGCAGAGTACTGTGCAAAGCACAGTAGTGGCAACAAGAGAACCGGGCGGCTCCCGTGAGGGTGCCGCCCGGTCACATGATCAGCTTAGGCGTCGGTCTTGGGGCAGGTCGCCGAGTAGTTGGCGACGCCCGAGGAGGCGGCGTTCGGGCTGACGACGACGAGCTCGATGGTGCCCTTCGTCTCCTTGCTGTTCTGCGTGCCACCGACGCCCCAGGTCACGGCGAGGTCGCCGTTGACCTGACGCTCAAGGACGTTGACGTCCTTGACGCCGTTGACCACCCAGTAGTACTTGACGGTGGTCGGGCCGGTGCTGTGCAGGGTGGCCGAGAAGTCCACGCCGGGACCACGGTTGTCCTTGCACATGTCGGTGCGGGTGTTGGTGACCGACACGGACGACACGGACGCGGTGGGCTTGGGAGCCTCGCACGCCGCGTACGACTGCGTGATCGAGTCACTGTTGTTGCGGCCGGTGACCGTCAGGGTGATCTTGCCACCCTTGGCGGCGTTGCCGATCAGCGCCTGCTCGGAGAGCTCGACGGTCTTGGAGCCGCTGCCGGCGAAGAAGGTCTCGCCCTTGGACACCGACTCGCCGTTGACCGCCCAGGTGTACTGGACGCGCGCGGCGCCGGTCGCGCTGACCGTGGCGCGCGCGCCGACCTTGCAACCGTTGTGGTTGGTGGCCGTCACCAGGTTGGTGGCCGACACCTTGACAGCGGGAGCGGGGGTCGAGTCCTTGCACCACACCTTGTAGTAGGCGCGGTTGGACAGGGCGTCGTCGGGGCCGACGATCTCGAGCTGCGCCCAGCCACGCTGGCTGTGACGCGGGGAGATGCCGAAGCCGACCTTACGCTTGTTCCAGACCTTGACCTTGCCGTGGTCGGCGACCTCGCCGTTCAGGATCCAGCGGTAACGGACCCACGTCGGGTGGTTGACGCTGATCAGACCGGTGAAGTCGATCTTGTCACCCGGGGTGCAGACGCCCTCGTAGGACGACGGGTTGGCCCAGGCGCGAGCCGAGACCGACACGTCCTTGTCCGTACGGACGCCCGAGAAGTCGTTTCCGTCATTCTTGCCACCCTGGTCGGCACAGCTGACCGAGAAGTAGCCCTTCTTGGACGTGGCCTTCTTCGGACCGAGGACCTGGACGGCCTCCCAGCCCTTGACCTCACCCTTGAAGGTCACCGACTCCTTGACGGTGACCGTCTTGGTGCCGTGGCCCTTGAGCTTGACCACCTGGACCTTGCCCTTGGACCCGTCACCGTGGAGCCAACGGTAGGCGAGCTCGGTCTTGCCCTTGACCGGGACCGAGATCCTGGACGAGAAGCGGAGGTTGACCGGACAGGAACCCTGGTAGTTCTTCGACGAGACCTTCGGCGTGGTGACCGAGACCTTGCCGGACTTGGAGGTCTTGGCCGCGGTGGCCGTGCCGGCCTTGCCGGCCGCGGCCGAGGTCGCCGCCTGAGCGGGGCTGGCTACCAGGCCCGCTGCCATGGCGGCCAGCACGGCGGCGGAGGCGCCGAACGCCGCCGCCTTACGTGCCAACCCAACAGACATCATGTGAGAGTGCTCCATTCCGTGAGGGAAAAGACGCGCTCGGGAACGGTCGCCACGCCGACACCTTCCGTGCACAGCAATATGGCAAAGCCCCCGTTTTGCGCCTTTACCTAATCACAATAGTGATTGCACGCTCAACACGGGTCATAGATCGGAAATGTCCGGATTTGGCTATCTCAGCCGGCGAGGGACCAGGCGATTCCGTCCAAGATGTCGTGTTCGCTGACGACGACCTGGGAAAACGCAAAACGACGCACGATCCGGTCAAGAATTAGCGCACCGGCACCAATCACGTCAACACGCCCAGGATGCATCACCGGGACCTGCGCGCGATCACCATGGGTCATCGCCAGCAGCCGCCGCGTCACCTCGTGCACCTCCTCGGCGGTGATCCTGGAGTGGTGGATGCGCTCGGAGTCGTAGGCCGGCAGGTCGAGCGCGATACCCGCGATCGTGGTCACCGAGCCCGCCAGGCCGACCAGCGTGTGCGCCCGCTCGACGGGCACCGCCTCCTCGACCCGGTCGAGGGCCGCCTCGATGTCGGCGACGACCGCCTCCAGCGCGGGGGCCGAGGGCGGGTCGCCGGCGTCCCTCAGGTGGCGTTCGGTCAGCCGTACGCAGCCGATGTCCACCGACAGCGCGGCCTCGGCGTGCTCGGAGCCGACCACGAACTCCGTGGAGCCGCCGCCGATGTCCACCACCAGGTAGGGCGGCAGCGGGCCCTGCGGCAGCTCGGTCTCCGGCGAGATGCGCAGCAGGCCCCTGGTCGCCCCCGTGAACGACAGCTCGGCCTCCTCCGCCCCCGTCACGACCTCGGGCGTCACGCCGAAGATCTCGCGCACGCCGTCGGCGAACTCCTGCCGGTTGCCCGCGTCGCGGGTGGCGCTCGTGGCGACCACCCTGGTCGCGACCGCGCCGTGCCGGTCGATCAGCTCCCGGTAGGAACGCATCGCCTTGAACGTGCGCTCCAGCGCGTCGGGCGCCAGCATGCCGGTGCGGTCGACCCCCTGCCCCAGCCGGACGATCTCCATCCGCCGCTCGACGTCGTGCAGCGTGTCGTCGCGGACGTCGGCGATGAGCAGGCGCACCGAGTTGGTGCCGCAGTCGATGGCGGCTACACGCATGGTCCGTCACTCCACCAGTCGGGGAGCGCGTCGAGCGCCTCCCTGCCGAACGGGTTGCTCCCCGGCACCGCCAGCTCGTGCGCCACCAGGGCGTGCAGGCACTTCACCCGCAGCGGCATGCCGCCGGTGCTCTGCATGTCGCGGGGCAGCGGCTCCATGCCCTCGTCGTGGGCCGCCTTGTCGCGCCTGGCGACGTAGTCGTCGTGCGCGGCCTGGTAGGCGGCCGCCAGGTCGGGGTCGCTCGCCAGCCTGGCCTGCATCTCGCGCATCAGGCCGGAGCCTTCGAGCGTGCCGATGGCCGAGGCGGCCTTGGGGCAGGTCAGGTAGTACAGGGTCGGGAACGGCGACCCGTCGGGCAGCCGCGGCGCGGTCTCCACCACGTCGGGATTGCCGCACGGGCAGCGGTGGGCCACCCCGCGCAGCCCTCTGGGCGGCCGGCCGAGCTGCCGCTGGACCGCCTCGACGTCGTCACTTTCCACTGCTGCTCTCCACCGCTCTGCGGCCCGTGCCCTTGTCGGCGGCCTCCACCGACTCCCACAGCGTCTGGTACCACGGCGGCACCTCGACGGGCTGCTTCACGGCCGTCTGCTCCTTGCCCTGCTCGGGCTCCATCACCACATAGCACTTCTCGCCGGGGCCGCAGAAGTGCAGCCGCTCCTTGGCGGTGCGCTTGATCCAGTTGGGATCGTCGCTCTGCCGGTCGCGGGCCAGCAGCGTCTGCCGCTCGGCCTCGACCCTGGCCTTCTCCGCCTGCAGCTCGGCGATGCTGCGGCGCAGGCTGATGTACTCGCGCACAGGGTAGGCCAGGCTCATCGCGATCGCGCACACCACGACCGCGAGGATGGCGGCCCGCCCGGTCAGCTGCGGCCTCTTCGCCAATGCTGCACACCCCCTTCGACGTACGGCCCGCGGCCGTCAGACCTTCCCAGGCCGCGGACCGTCAGTCGAAACTAGCGCCGGAACCGCGGAAAAGCCGCGCGACCCGCGTAGCGGGCGGCATCGTCGAGAAGCTCCTCGATGCGCAGCAACTGGTTGTACTTGGCCACGCGGTCGGACCGCGCCGGGGCGCCGGTCTTGATCTGGCCGCAGTTGACCGCCACCGCCAGGTCGGCGATCGTCGTGTCCTCGGTCTCGCCGGAACGGTGGCTCATCATGCACCGGTAGCCGTTGCGGTGGGCCAGGTCGACGGCGTCGAGGGTCTCCGACAGCGTGCCGATCTGGTTGACCTTGACCAGCAGGGCGTTGGCGGTGCCCTCGTTGATGCCGCGCTCCAGCCGCTCGGGGTTGGTGACGAACAGGTCGTCGCCGACGAGCTGCACCTTGTCGCCGAGGGCCTCGGTGATGGCCTTCCAGCCCTCCCAGTCCTCCTCGTCGAGGGGGTCCTCGATGGAGACGAGCGGGTAGTTGGCGACCAGGTCTTCGTAGAAAGCGATGAGCTCCCGCGCCGAGACGCCCTTGCCGTCGATCGTGTAGACGCCGTCCTTGTGGAACTCGGAGGCGGCCACGTCGAGGGCCAGCGCCACGTCTTCGCCCGGCACGTAGCCGGCCCGCTCGATCGCGACCAGGATCAGGTCGAGGGCGTCGCGGTTGGAGGGCAGGTTGGGGGCGAAGCCGCCCTCGTCGCCCAGGCCCGTCGCGTAGCCCTTCTCCTTCAGCACGCCCTTGAGCGCGTGGTAGACCTCGGTGCCCATGCGCACGGCCTCGCGGAACGTCTCCGCCCCGATCGGCGCGATCATGAACTCCTGGATGTCGACGTTGGTGTCGGCGTGCGCGCCGCCGTTGAGGATGTTCATCATCGGCACGGGCAGCACGTGGGCGTTGGGGCCGCCGACGTAGCGGAACAGGGGCAGGTCGGCGCTGTCGGCCGCGGCCTTGGCGACGGCGAGCGAGACGCCCAGGATGGCGTTGGCGCCCAGCTTGGCCTTGTTCGGTGTGCGGTCGAGGTCGATCATGATCTGGTCGATGATGCGCTGGTCCTCGGCCTCGATCCCGTTGATCTCCTCGAAGATCTCGTCGGTCACCGCCAGCACGGCCTTCTCCACGCCCTTGCCGCCATAGCGCTTGCCGCCGTCACGCAGCTCGACCGCCTCGAACTGGCCGGTGGACGCCCCGCTCGGCACGGCGGCGCGGCCGCTGCTGCCGTCGTCGAGCACGACCTCGACCTCGACCGTGGGGTTGCCCCGGGAGTCGAGGATCTCGCGAGCGTAAACGACCTCGATGGTAGCCACGGGTTGCGCTCCTAAATCGAAAGGCAATATGCCATCAGAGCCTATCGGTACCCAGGGCCACCGATACGGCACGGTCCGACTGCCGGACATCGGGCCCGTCATGGCCAGTCGGTCGGGGACAGGCTTCGGGCCCGTCGGGGGTCAGCCGGTCGGGGACAGGCTTCGGGCCCGTCGGGGGTCAGCCGGTCGGGGACAGGCTTCGGGCCCGTCGGGGGTCAGCCGGTCGGGGACAGGCTTCGGGCCCGTCGGGGGTCAGCCGGTCGGGGACAGGCTCCAGGCCTGGAGGCGGCCGCCTGTCGCGGCGACCAGCAGGCCGTCGCCCACCGCCAGGGCGGTGACCTTCCTGCCCGGCACGAGGCCGCCCAGCCGCTCGCCGCGGTCGGCGTTCCACACGGTGACCCCGTCGCCGCCGCCGGCGATCATCCGGCGGCCGCCCGCGGCCGTGACGCCGGCGCCCGCCGCGCCCGTGGTGAAGCCGCGCACGTAGGCGCCGCTGGCCAGGTCGTACACGGCGGTCGAGCGGCCCGTGGTGACGGCGGCGCGGCCGTCGCCGAACGCGGCGACCGAACGCACCTCGCCCTTGCCCTCGCCGAGCAGCCCGCCGGCCGCGTGCACCAGGCCCCGGCCGGTGCCGACGAGGGCCTTGCCGCTGGCCTCGTCCCAGGCCAGGGCGGTGACCGGGCCGGTGGCCGGCCTGGCGCGGGCGACGACGCGGTTGGCGGCCAGGTCGAGCGTCACGACCCGGCCGTCACGGCAGCCGATCATCACCGCGGGCTGCTTGCGCCACTGGCCGGGCGCCAGGCGGGCCTCCGACGGGCACACCGCGTGCCACGTGCCAGGGCGGGCGTCGCCGATGCGCCAGCGCCGCACGGCCCCGTCCGTGCCCGTCCAGACCGCGGTCTGCCGGCCGCCCACCGGGACCAGCAGCAGCGAGCGCACCGGCGTGGGGCCGGCGTTCGCGAGCCGGTCGAGCGGCTCGCCGGTACGCGGGTCCCACACCTCGATCGAGTTGCCCGCCCGCTCGGCGTAGACGACGACGGGCGCGCCCTTGTGGTGCCCGATGGCCATCGCCGCGACCTGGGCTCCCGACGCGGGCCCGAACCGGGGGCCGAGCTCGACGCCGAACGCCTCCGCCGGCCCGCCGTCCTGCCCGCCGGAGGGCAGACCGGCGTTGCGCCACAACACCCCGGCCACCACCCCCACGGCGACCAGCACGCCGACCCCGGCGGCGGCCCACCCCCGCCGCGTCACCCGACGCGCGCCGAACCGCTCCGCCCGCACCTCACCCGCGCCGGGCCGCTCCGCCCGCACCTCACCAGCGCCGGGTCGCGCCCGCCTGCGACCGTGCCCACGGGCTTGCCCACGGACCTGCTCGCGGACGGGCCCGCGGACGCGCCCGGGACCGTGCCCGCTGGCAGGCCCGCTGACGGGCCCGCTGACGGGCCCGCGCGGCGCCGTGCGGCCCAGCAGCCGCGCCAGCACCTCCTCGGCCGACGGCCGCGCCCCCGGCTCCTTGGCCAGGCACGCCGCCAGCACCGCGCGCAGCGGCTCGGGCACCTCCCGCAGGTCCGGCTCGGCGTGCAGGATCCGGTTCATCACGGCCGGGATCGAGTCCCTGCCGAACAGCGGCTCCCCCGTGGCGGCGAACCCGAGGGTGGCCGCCCAGCTGAAGACGTCGGAGGCGGCCGTCGCGCCCTCCCCCGCGATCTGCTCCGGCGACATGTACCCCGGCGTGCCGACGACGCTGCTCGCCGTGGTGGAGACGTCCACGTCCTTGGCGATGCCGAAGTCGATCACGCGGGGGCCGTCCTGGCCCATCAGCACGTTGCTCGGCTTGAAGTCGCGGTGCACGATGCCCGCGCCGTGGATGGCGGTCAGGGCCGTGATCGTGCCGGCCGCCAGCCGGTCCAGCTCGCCGCCGGTCAGCGGGCCGCCGTCCAGGACCAGGTCGTGCAGGGACGGCCCGTCGATGAACTCGCTGACGATGTACGGCCGCCCCTCGGCCAGCCCGCTGCCGTAGATCCGGGCCGTGCGCGCGCCGGCCACCTTGGCGGCGGTCGTGCTCTCCCGCAGGAACCGGCGGGTGGCCCGCTCGTCGCCCAGCAGGCGCGGATGCAGCACCTTGACGGCCGCGTGGCCGCCGCGCGCGTCGCGGCCGAGGAACACCGACCCCTGGCCGCCGTCGCCCAGCCGGCCGAGCAGGCGGTAGCCCGCCACCTCCCGCGGCTCCCCCGAGCGCAGCGGTCTCAGCTCCACCACCAGTCCCCCTCGGCTCGCCGGTTCAAGCCCCCGAGGATCCTGGCATTTGGTGACTTCTCCCGACAACCGAGACGGTCAGGCGTTGGACTCCCACGCGCGTACGCGGTCGCGGTAGGCACGGGCCGCGGCGCGCAGCTCGGCCTCGGGGTCCAGCCCGGCCTCCTGCGCCCGGCGTACGAGGTCGAACAGCTCGCGCGCCACCCCCTGGCCGATCGCGGCCGCCAGGGCCTCGGGCGCACCGGCCCGTTCGGCCCTGCGCAGCAGCTGGGCGGCCAGCGCGAGCGCGGGCTGGCCCAGGGGGACGCCGTCGAGCACCGACGACTCGCCGCCCTTGGCCGCCCGCTCGGCCGCCTTGATCGCCTCCCAGTTGTCGTTGACCTCGTCCGCGCTCTCGGCCCGCACCGATCCGAACACGTGCGGGTGCCGCCGGACGAGCTTCTCGACGATCCCCGCGGCGACATCGTCCATGTCGAACGTCTCGGCCACGCGGGCGTGGAAGACCACCTGGAGCAGCAGGTCGCCGAGCTCCTCGCGGAGCGCCGGGTAGTCGCCCTGCTCGATCGTCTCCAGGACCTCGTACGACTCCTCCAGCAGGTACGGCACCAGCGACTCGTGCGTCTGCTTGCGGTCCCACGGGCATTCGGTGCGCAGCCGGTCCATCACCGCGACCAGGTCGAGCACCCGCGAGCCGGGCAGGTCGTACGAACCGGGCACGACCTCGATGAGCGGCGGCTCGTCGAGCGCGATGGCCGCGCGCCCGATCGCGCGCATGAAGTCCTCGTCGTCACCGGCGAGCCAGACCACCCGCTCGCGCACCGCCCGCCTGGACAGCGCGACCGCGTCGGGCACGACGACCTCCGCCTCGATCCCGGCGGCGGCCAGATAGGGAAGCTGCGGGTGGCCGGCCGAGCCGGTCAGCACGGGCCCCGAGCGCAGCGCCTGCCAGGCCTGGTCGCTCAGCAGGCCCGGCGCGACCCGGGGCGAGGTGGTGACGACGATCAGCGGCATCGGGCTAGCCCTGCTGCGGCTGCGCCTGCTGGGAGGACTTGCCGAACCGGCCCGGATCGACGAAGCCCTGCTGGCTGAACTGGCCGTAACGGGGGCTGTAGACCGGCTTGATGCTCGTCAGCTCCTTGACGAACTTCTCCTGCGCGGCCTGGTCCTGGGCGCCGCCGAGCTGGTTGCGCACCTTGACCGCGCCCAGCTCCGCGCGCAGGTAGCCCCGCGCGTCGGCCGGGCTGACGCCCCTGGCGATCAGGTTGATCTCGGGCGACTGGTACTGGCCCGGGTCCTTGAGCGCGTTGTCCACCTCGCTCTCGCTGACCTGCACGTTGTGCTTGGCCGCGAGCTGCCTGAACGCGCTCTCGTTCGCCATCCGGTAGAGCACGAACTGGGTGACGGGCACCCCGAGCTGCTCGGCCGAGACGTTGGCGCGCTTGAGGGCGGCCTCGTACTCCTGAACGTTCCTGGTCAGGTCGCGGGCCGAGATGCGCTCGCTCCCGACCACGGCCGCTGCTCCGGCCTCCATGGGCGAAGAGCAGGCGGTCAGCGCGGCGAGTCCGACCGCACCGGCGGCCACAGCCACTCGAATCGACTTCACATGCGTCCCTTTCCGAACAAAAACCGCGCTCAGCTTACCCGCGCGGGCTCAAGAAACATCGCCTCGACCAGGTCGCCGCACCATTTGAGCAGATCCAGGTCGCGCAACGGCTGCCCGCCCAGCGGCTTGGTCTTGGGCACCGGCACGAGCAACGTCTCGGCCGCCTGCTTGTAGACCGCCTTCTTGTACAGCCGGTCGAGCCTGACCTGCTGCGACTCCCGCAGCCGGGCCGGGCCGAACTTGATGTTCTGCCCCTGCAGCGTGACGTCGGTGAGCCCGGCCGAGCGCGCCTTGATCCGGAAGCGGGCCACCTCCAGCAGGTTCTCCACCTCCACCGGCGGCTTGCCGTAGCGGTCGGTGAGCTCGTCGCGGACCTCTTCGATGTGGATCGGCGCGGTGATGGCCGCGATGCGCTTGTACGCCTCCAGCCGCAGCCGCTCGGAGGTGACGTAGTCGTGCGGGATGTGGGCGTTGATGGGCAGCTCGACCTTGACGTCCTGCTGCTCCTGCTGGACCTCGGCCCCGGACAGCTTGGCCTTCTGCTCCTGCACGGCCTCGGCCATCAGGCGCACGTAGAGGTCGAAGCCGACGCCCGCGATGAAGCCCGACTGCTCGGCGCCGAGCACGTTGCCCGCGCCGCGGATCTCCAGGTCCTTCATCGCGACGTACATGCCCGCGCCCATCTCGGTGTGCTGGGAGATGGTGGCCAGGCGCTCGTGCGCGGTCTCCGTCAGCGGCTTCTCCGGCGGGTAGAGGAAGTACGCGTAACCGCGTTCCCTGCCTCGCCCGACCCGGCCCCTGAGCTGGTGGAGCTGGGACAGGCCGTAGTTGTCGGCCCGGTCGACGATGAGCGTGTTGGCGTTGGGCACGTCGAGGCCGGACTCGACGATCGTGGTGGAGACGAGCAGGTCGTACTCGCGTTCCCAGAAGCCGACCATGATCTTCTCGAGCTGGTGCTCGTTCATCTGGCCGTGAGCGACCGCGATGCGCGCCTCGGGGACCAGCTCGCGCAGCCGCGCCGCCACCCGGTTGATGGAGGCCACCCGGTTGTGCACGAAGAAGATCTGGCCGTCGCGCATCAGCTCGCGCCGGATCGCCGCCGCGATCTGCTTCTCCTCGTACGGCCCCACGAACGTGAGGATCGGGTGCCGCTCCTCCGGCGGCGTCAGGATCGTGGACATCTCGCGGATGCCGGTCAGGCCCATCTCCAGCGTGCGCGGGATCGGCGTGGCCGACATGGCCAGCACGTCGACCTGCGTGCGCAGGTGCTTCATGGCCTCCTTGTGCTCGACGCCGAACCGCTGCTCCTCGTCGATGATGATCAGCCCGAGGTCCTTGAACCTGACCTCCGGGCTGAGCAGCCGGTGGGTGCCGATGACGACGTCGACCGCGCCCGACCGCAGCCCCTCCATCGTGCCCTTGACCTCGCCGTCGGTCTGGAAGCGCGAGATCGGCCTGATCGCGATGGGGAAGCTGGAGAACCGCTCGGCGAAGGTGGACATGTGCTGCTGCACCAGCAGCGTGGTCGGCACCAGCACGGCCACCTGCTTGCCGTCCTGGACGGCCTTGAACGCCGCCCGCACCGCGATCTCGGTCTTGCCGTAGCCGACGTCGCCGCAGATCAGCCGGTCCATCGGGACGCCGCGTTCCATGTCGCGCTTGACCTCGTCGATGGCTTCGAGCTGGTCGCCGGTCTCGGCGTAGGGGAAGGCGTCCTCCATCTCACGCTGCCACGGCGTGTCGGCGCCGAAGGCGTGGCCCGGCGAGGCCATGCGGGCCGAGTAGAGCCTGATCAGCTCGCCGGCGATCTCCTTGACCGCCTTCTTGGCCCTGGACTTGGCCTTGGCCCAGTCGGCGCCGCCCATGCGGTTGAGCGTGGGCGCCTCGCCGCCGACGTAGCGGGTGACCTCGTCGAGCTGGTCGGTGGGCACGTAGAGGCGGTCGCCCTTGGCGTACTCGATGACCAGGTACTCGCGGGTCGCGCCCTGGACCGTGCGCTGGACCATCTCGACGTAGCGGCCGACGCCGTGCTGCTCGTGCACGACGTGGTCGCCGACCTTGAGCTGGAGCGGGTCGACCATGTTGCGGCGACGCGAGGGCAGCCGGCGCATGTCCTTGGTGGACGCCTTCTGGCCCACCAGGTCGAGGTGGGTGAGCACGGCCAGGCGCGGGGTGATGAACCCGTGCTCGATCAGGCCGGTCGAGACGTGCACGACCTTGGGCTCGGGCGCCTTGTCCAGGAAACTCTGCAACCGCGCGGGCACGTCGACGCCCTTGAGCAGCTCGACCATGCGCTCGGCCGGCCCGTGGCCCTCGCTGAGCAGCACGACCGCCTTGTCCTCGGCCAGCCAGCCCTTGATGTCGGCCAGCGCCTTGGCGGTGTCGCCCCGGTAGGCCTCGGAGTCCTGGGCGTCGAGCTCGACGCCGTTGCCGAACGGCGCCATCGTCCACCACGGCTGGCCCAGCGCGCCGGCGTGGTCGCGGATCTCCTCCAGCGTGCGGAAGGCCGCCGCGCCCAGGTCGATCGGGGCCTCGCCGCCGGCCGCCGCGTTGATCCAGGACGCCTCCAGGAACTCCTGCGAGGTGCGTACGAGCTCTTCGGCCCGGCCCCTGATGCGCTCGGGGTCGCACACGAACACCGCCGACCTGACCGGCAGGTGGTCGAGCAGCAGGTCCATCTCCCCCGCCAGCACCGGCGCGAACGCCTCCATGCCCTCGACCGGAATGCCGTCGGCGAGCTGGTCGAGCACCTCGGCGAGCGCCGGATGCTCCTGCGCCAGCTCCCGCGCCCGCGCCCGGACCTCGCCGGTCAGCAGCAGCTCGCGGCACGGCGGCGCGAACAGGCCGTCCTCGGCCGCCTCCAGCGAGCGCTGGTCGGCCACCTTGAACCAGCGGATCTCCTCGACCGTGTCGCCCCAGAACTCCAGCCGCAGCGGATGCTCCTCGGTGGGCGGGAACACGTCGAGCAGCCCGCCGCGCACGGCCACCTCGCCGCGCTTCTCCACCATGTCGACCCGGTGGTAGCCGTTGGTGACCAGGCGCTCGACCACCTCGTCGAGGTCGGCGTCGTCGCCCGCCCGCAGCCTGATCGGCTCCAGGTCGCCGAGCCCCTTGACGATCGGCTGGAGCAGCGCCCTGACCGGAGCGACCACCACGCCGAGCGGCCCGGCGGCGGTGTCGCCCTTGACCGGGTGCGCCAGCCTGCGCAGCACGGCCAGGCGCTGGCCCACGGTGTCGCTGCGCGGCGAGAGCCGCTCGTGCGGCAGCGTCTCCCAGGCCGGGAACACCGCGACCGAGCTCGGCTCGAGAAGGCTCGTCAACGCCGCCGCCAGGTCCTCGGCCTCCCGGCCGGTGGCGGTGACGGCCAGCACGGTGCGCTGGTCGTGCGCGGCCAGCGCGGCCACGCCGAACGGCCGCAACGCCGACGGCGCGATCAGTGAGACGTCGCCGCCCTCTTCGAGCGCGGCGGTCAGCTTCGGGTCGGCCCCGGCCCCCAGGGCCACAACGTCAAGCAATCCGGAAAGACTCATCAGATACGCCCACAGCCCCACGACGGCAACACAACTACCCCCGGCCGGGTCAGGTCGCGGGGGTCTCCACCCAGCCTACTCGGGGTGCGGCACCCGGTAACCGGGGACCGACGGCCAGCGTACGGTGAGCACCACCGACTCCGCCTCGGCGACCCACGAGTGGTCGACGCCCTTGCCCCAGACCACGTAGTCGCCGGGCTCGGTCAGCAGCACGCCGCGCCCCGGCAGCTCCACCCGGAACCGGCCGCTGATCAGGACGAGCAGGGCGGTGCGCTCCTCGCCCCTCACCCACTGCGCGCGCTCGTCGCCCGCCGGGTGCACGCCCCACTTGATCTCGACTTCCTCACTGTGTCTTGGGTCGCCGAAGGGTTTGAAGTGACCGAGCAGCCAGCCCCGGTCGCCGGCCGCGTCGATATTGGCGTTCCCCACGTAAACCTGCCCGTCCACGGGGCAGGACGCTAGCAGGGAAGTGCCTAACCGAGACGGCTCGATTGATTACTGTAGGTGACATGTCTGAGGTGCGATCAGTCGCCCAGCGAGGCGACCTCTTCGGTCAACGGATCCGCGAGCACTGGGCCGGGCGGTTCAGCCGGCGGCTCGACATACTCGTCGCGGGGTGCGCCCACGACGAGCCGCTCGACGTGGAGCCGCTGGAGGCCAGGGCCACGGGCGCCGACGTGGACCACCCGGTCATCAGGGACGTCGTGGAGGAGCGCGCCGACCTGGTGGCCTGGTCGCTCGGCGACCTGCGCTGCGTGCCGCTCCAGCACCGCGCCTACGACGTGATCCACCTGTCGTTCCTGCTCGAACGCGTCCAGCACGCCGAGCTGGTGTTCGACCGCCTGCTCCAGTCGCTGCGCCCGGGCGGCCTGGTGCTGCTGCGCATGCGCGACAGGAAGTCGGCCTACGGGCTGCTCGACCGCCTCACGCCGTCGTGGCTGCGCCGGGCGTTGTGGCGCACGCTGGTCACCCCCGGCACGCCGGGCCCGCTGCCCGTCGTCTACGAGCCGCTGGCCTCCAGCGACGGCATGCACGCCTTCTGTCTCAGCCGCGGCCTGATGATCACCGACGACGAGCGCCGGGTCAGCGGCCCGGCCCGCGCCGGCCGGCTCGGCTCCGCCGCTGTCGCGCTGGTCGACCGGCTGAGCGGCGGGCGTTACCCGGCGTCCCACGACGAGATCACGATGGTGATCAGGAAGCCCCAGCATCACTTCGCCCGGCTGCTCTAGCGACAGGGCGGTCCGAGCGATAGACTCCTTTCCTACCAATTCAATCGGAATAGTTGGGATGTCGGAACCGTGGAGTGGACCCCGGACGCGCACGAGCTGGCCGACCTTGAGCTGCTGCTGTCCGGGGCGTTCGAGCCGCTGACCGGCTTCCTCGGCCACGACGACCTGCACGCCGTGCAGGAGCGCGGCACGCTCGCCGACGGCACCCCCTGGCCCGCGCCGGTCACCCTCCACCTGCCCGCCGAGGTCTCGCCCGGCGACGAGGTGCGGCTGCTCGACCCCGAGGGCCTGCCGCTGGCCGTGCTCACCGTGACCGCGCGCGAGGCCGACGGCCTGACCTCGGGGCCGCTCAAGGCGCTCGGCGCGCCCGAGCACGGCCCGTTCGCCCGGCTGCGCCGCACGCCCGCGGAGGTCAGGGCCGAGCTGGGCGGCCGGCCCGCGCTGGCCGTCACGATGCGCGGGCCGCTCGACGACCTCACCGAGATCACCGCCACCGCGAAGGAGCTCGACGCGGTGATCGTGCTGCTCCCCCTCTCGTACGGCGAGGCGGGCCCCGGCGTCGTCCGCGCCGCGCTGCGCGCCAAGGCGCACCTGCCGGAGGGCACCCTCGTCGTCCCGGTCCCGCTGGCGCCGCGCGCGGAGCCGGAGATCGACCTCGAACTGCGCGAGCACGTCGCCACCGCCTACGGCGCCACCGAGCACTACGCGGGCCCCGAGCCGGTCACGCTCCCCGGCCCGCCCCATCGCCGCGGCCTGGTCGTCTTCTTCACCGGCCTGTCCGGCTCGGGCAAGTCCACCATCGCCCGCGGCCTGCGCGACGCCCTGCTGGAGCTCGGCACCCGCACCGTCACCTACCTCGACGGCGACGTCGTGCGCCACCTGCTGTCCAAGGGCCTGACCTTCTCCAAGGCCGACCGCGACCTGAACATCCGGCGCATCGGCTTCGTCGCGGCCGAGGCGGCCCGCCACGGCGGCCTGGCGATCTGCGCCCCCATCGCCCCCTACGCCGCCACCCGCGAGGAGGTCCGCGAGACGGTCGAGTCCGTCGGGGCCGACTTCCTGCTCGTGCACGTCGCCACGCCGCTGGCCGAGTGCGAGCGGCGCGACCGCAAGGGCCTGTACGCCAAGGCCCGCGCCGGCCTGATCCCCGAGTTCACCGGCGTCTCCGACCCCTACGAGGAGCCGGACGACGCCGACCTGGTGATCGACACCACGCACATCTCGATCGAGGCGGCCGTCTCCCAGGTCCTGGGGGCGCTGCAGTCCGGAGGATGGGTACGTTGATCGACTTCGCACTGGTCGCCGGGTCCTTCGTCGTCGCCGTCGTGGTCGGCCTGACCGGCATGGGCGGCGGGGCCCTGATGACCCCGATGATGATGTTGTTCTTCAACGTCCCGCCGCTGGCCGCGGTCTCCAGCGACCTGGTCGCCTCGGCGGTCATGAAACCGGTCGGCAGCGTCGTCCACCTGCGGCGGGGCACGGTGAATCTGCGGCTGGTCGGCTGGTTGTGCGCCGGGTCGGTGCCGGCCGCGTTCTGCGGGGTGTTCCTGGCCCGCGCGTTCGCCGTGACGGACGCGGTCAAGTACGCGCTGGGCGTGGCGCTGCTGCTGGCCGTCGTCGGCATGGCGGTCAAGGGCTGGCTCGGCGCGCGGGGCGGCTCGTCGAGCGCCCACGAGATCGTCGTGCGCCCAATTCCGACCCTACTGGTCGGTACGGTAGGCGGGCTCGTGGTCGGCGTCTCCTCCGTGGGATCGGGGTCGCTGATCATCGTGGCCCTGCTCGTGCTCTATCCGGCGCTCAAGGCCAACCAGCTCGTCGGCACCGACCTGGTGCAGGCCGTGCCCCTGGTCGCGTCGGCCGCGCTCGGCCACCTGATGTTCGGCGACTTCAAGCTGGAGCTCACGCTCTCGCTGCTGGTCGGCTCGATCCCCGGCGTCTACCTCGGCGCGCGGATCTCCTCACGCGCCCCGGGCGGGCTGATCAGGGCCCTGCTGGCGATCGTCCTGCTCGCCTCGGCGCTCAAGCTCCTGGACGTGAACAACACCCTCACCGTCGCCCTCCTCGCCCTCGCCTCGGCCGTCACCGTCGTCGGCTGGAGGGTGCGAGGGAGTGCCGTCGCCTGGAGGAGCGGCGGGAGCGCAGCGACCAGAGCGGGGGAAGGCGGCGGCGTAAGGCGACCGAGCCGCCTCACACAGTGAGGCAAGCAGACCCGCGAGGGAGTGCCGTCGCCTGGAGGAGCGGCGGGAGCGCAGCGACCAGAGCGGGGGAAGGCGGCGGCGTAAGGCGACCGAGCCGCCTCACGCAGTGAGGCCATGAACACCGCTAGGGCCGCGGCACGCGGGTCGAGCGGAAGTAGCGGTCGCGGGCGAGCTGGGTGAAGGCGCGGGCCGCGCCCGGATCGGAGTCGAAGCTCGTGTTGCCGCGCGGCGCCTGCGGCGAGTCGAAGTACAACAACGCCTTGATCTGCGGATACCGCTTGATCTGTCTCAGCACCGACTCGAAGAAGCGCCGTTTGAAGGCCCGGTCGGCCGGCCGCTCGAACACCCCCCACTCGGCCACCATGACCGGCTTGCCGGGGAAGCGCGCCTGCATCCACCGGTAGAACCCCGGCCAGCTGCCGTACTCCTTGCGGGTCTTGTTCACCAGCCCGTCGAAGTCGTGCACCCGGTCGTCGGCGTACGGGTCCATGGCCACCCAGTCGACCACGTCGTCACCGGGGTAGAGATCCTCGAACCAGGGCTTGGCCGCCCAGTTGGGCGCCCCCATGTACGTCATGACCGTCACGGCGTTCTTCACCCCGCGCTCGCGCAGCCTGAGCACGACGTGCCGGAACATCGCCGCGTAGTCGCCGGCCTGCATGCCTGACCCCGAGCGGGCGTCGACGTCGTTCTCCGGCTCGTGGTGGAGGGTGAGGAAGAACCGTTCGGGGAAGGTGCGCCTGAGGTGGTCGGCCAGGCGGTCGATCCGCCGGTCGAGGGCGCCGTCGGCGATGTCGGCCCAGGTGCGGTCGAGCGACGGCTTCCAGTTGATCATGAGCAGCCGGGGACGGCCCGGATCGCGGGCCAGGCCGATCTCCTGCGGGGTGGGGAACAGCTCGCTGCCGCGATGGTAGACGTGCAGCACGTCGGCGCCGGCGCCCATGCGCGTCTCGGCCCCGCGCAGCGCCTCGGCCACGGGAGCGCCGGTGAAGACCTCGGGCGCCACGCCCCACCAGGCGCCGCAGGAGGGGATGAGCCTGGCGGTGACCGCACAGGAGGGCGCGCCGGCCAGCTCGGCCGTGCTGGTGTCGACCCGGGCGGGCGCGCCCTCGGCCGTCGAGCAGGCGGCCAGGAGGGCGAGCACCGCGCAGGTGATTGCGGTTTTCGTCGCGAAAGACGCGAAGTGACACTTCATCGCGCAAGACGCGACATGAGAAAAGCCCCGAAGCTGCAACGCCTTCCAACCCCCTTGTCGACGGACCCCCGCCTATCAAACCTGAACCTTGCCATGCCATTCCTCGAACTTCAGCCAGTGTGCTCGTCTGCCCAGGTCACAGCCCCGAACCCGCCACCCACATTTTCTGGAAATATCCATTTAAAAAGGGGCATCTTCGCGGCCGTACCGGAAAAAATCTTCAGTATTCGACTTGGGTAATATCCGTCCGGCCTATAGTGGGCGCACACTGCGCCGAGTGACGCAGCGTTGCCAATCCGCGACAGCGCGCATCCCCTCCAGGAGACCGTCCCCATGAGCCCGTCGCCGGACCTCCAGGCGCGCCGCCCGGGCGCCGACCTGGACGAGCACCTCTCCCTGCTGCGCAGGCGGTGGCTGCTACTCGTCGGCTGCGTCGTGGTCGGCGGCACCGCCGGGCTCGCCCTGCTGCGGGCCACCCCGCCGGCCTACACCGCGGTCACCCAGGTCCTCGTCACGCCCGTCGACGGCCAGGACCAGGCCAACCAGGTGAGCAACCGCCAGCGCGAGCCGCTCAACCTCGACACCGAGGCCCAGATCGCCCAGTCGGCGGTCGTCTCGGCGCGGGTCGCCCAGGCCCTGCGGATCACCGCGCCGCAGCCGGTCGAGGTCTCCGTCCCGCCAAACTCGGCCGTGTTGTGGGTCTCGGTGACCGACGCCGATCCCGTGGCCGCCGCCGCGCAGTCCCGGGCCTACGCCGACGCCTACCTGGCCAACAGGCGCGAGAGCGCGCAGGCCGCGATGGCCGAGCGGCAGCAGGCGGTGCTGGCCAAGCTCAAGCAGGTCAACACCGGCCTCGACGCGGCCATCAAAGAGGTCGGCCGCCTGCCCAAGGGCAGCGCCGAGCACGCCATCGCCACCCAGCGCCAGAGCGTGCTCAACCGGCAGGCCGCCAGCCTGACGCTCAAGTACGACGCGCTGCGCACGGTCGCGGTGACCCCCGGCTCGGTCATCAGCGAGGCGCTGCCGCCGACCCGGCCGAGCTCCCCCAGCCTGCCCCTCTACCTCGGCACCGGCCTGATGGCCGGCCTGCTGCTCGGCGCGGCGGCGGCCTACGCCCGCGACCGGCTCGACACCCGGCTGCGCACGGCCGCCGACGTCGAGCGGCTGACCGGGCTGCCCGTGCTGACCGATCTGTCCACCTCCCGTGAGCACGGCGTGCTGCACGAGCTGGCCTGCGCCGTGGTCGCGGCCTGTCCCGGCAAGCGGCTGCTGGTCCGGTCGCTGCCCGCCGACCTCTACGCCTCCTCGCTGGCCGAGCCGCTGGCCATCAGCGCGCCGCTGTCGGTGCTCGACGGCTCCGACGTCCGCGACCTGGCGCGGGCCGACGCGGCCCTGCTGCTGGTCGGGCTGGGCCGGGTCACCGCCCCGGAGGTGACGGCGGCCGCGCGCCACCTGGAGCGGCACGACGTGCCCGTCGTGGGCGTGGTGACGGCGACCGACGCGGTGCCGGAGTTCGTCCCGCTGCTGGAGCCGCGCACCCACACCTCGCTCGGCAAGCTCGTCGCCACCGGCGAGCTGGAGGTGAGCCTGGCGGCCGAGACCACGCCCATGCCGTCGTTCCACCACCGGCAGCGCAAGCAGACGTGACACGACCAGCCTGGCCGATCGCGGCGCTCCTGCTCGGCTACCCGATCTGGTGGGCGCTGGGGTTCGGCGGCCTGTCGGTGGTCGTCCTGGCCGTGCCGATGGCGGTGATCCTGTGGCGGCGGCGGCCGATCCGGGTGCCCCACGGGTTCGGCCTGTGGCTGCTGCTGCTGGCCGGCTACCTGCTGAGCGCGATGATGCTGGACGAGCTGCCCCCCGGCACGTACGGCGAGTTCAGCGCCGGCCGCCTGATCGGCTGGGCCATGCGCCTGGCCCTGTACGTGTCCGTCCTAGTCATGGTGCTCTACCTGGGCAACCTGAGCGAGCGCGAGCTGCCGCAGCTGCGCCTGGTGCGCTGGCTCGGGGTGTTGTTCCTGACCACGGTCGCCGGCGGCCTGCTCGGCGTCCTGGTCCCGCATTTCGCCTTCACCTCGCCGGTCGAGCTGCTGCTGCCCGGCTGGATCAGCGAGAACTCCTTCGTCCAGAACCTCATCCATCCCACGGCCGCCCAGACCCAGAAGGTGCTCGGCTACTCCTCCCCCAGGCCGGAGGCGCCCTTCGAGTGGGCCAACGCGTGGGGCAGCAACGCGTCGGTGCTGCTGATCTGGTTCGTCGTCGGCTGGTGGACGTACGGCGGGCGGGGGCGCCGGGTGCTGGCGGTGCTGGTGCTCGCCCTGGCCGCGATCCCGGTCGTGTACTCGCTCAACCGCGGCCTGTGGATCGGGCTCGGGCTGGCCGTGGCGTACCTGATCGTGCGGGTGGCGGGCCGGACCAGGGTCGTGCTGTGCGGGGCGGTGGCTGCCGGGCTGGTGGTGTTCGCGCTCAGCCCGCTGGCCTCGGTGTTCGCCCAGCGGCTGGACAAACCGCACTCCAACGACGTCAGGGCCTTCACGATGACCGCCACGGTCGCCGCGGCCCGCCACTCGCCGGTCATCGGCTACGGCAACACCCGCAACTCGCTCGGCAACCACCGCTCGATCACCACGGGCAAGACGCAGTGGTGCGCGGCCTGCGGGCACCCGCCGCTCGGCAGCGACGGGCAGCTCTGGCTGCTGCTGATCACCCAGGGCTTCACCGGGGCCGCCCTCTACGTGGCCTTCTTCCTCGGCGCCATCCGCCGCCACTGGGCCGACCGCTCCCCGATCGGGCTGGCCGGGGTGCTGGTGATGGGCCTCGTGCTGCTCTACATGTTCGTCTACGACGGCCTGGTGACGCCGCTGAGCCTCTATCTCATCTCGTTCGCCCTGCTGTGGAGAAACGCATGAAGGACGCCTCCGCGCGGCTCGGATACCTCCGCGAGACCGTGCGCCTGCTGTTCCCTGGTACCGGGTCGCCGCGGCCGTACTCGGTGCTGCCGCACCGGGTGCTGCCCCGCCGGCTGGCGCCGCGGCGCTGGTGGCACGTGGGGGGCGCGGTCACCGTGCCGCTGGAGGGGTCCGTGGCGGCTTATCTGGGCGAGGTCTTCGACGCGCCCGTGGAGATCGTGCTGCACGTGCGTCCGGCGTTGCGGCCCAACCGCAAGCCCGTGCTGGAGGCCCGTACCGGGGGGCGGCTGCTGGCGTACGTGAAGGTCGGCGACAGCCCGCTCGCCCGCGAGCTGGTCGGCCGCGAGGCGGCCGCGCTGCGCGGGCTGGCCGCGGCGCCGCTGAAGACCGTCGTCGTGCCCGACGTGCTGCACCACGGCGAGTGGCGCGGCCTGCCCGTGCTGGCGCTGTCACCCCTGCCCGTACGGCGCGGCCGGGTGCCCCCGGCCCTGCTGCACGCCGCGATCATGGAGATCGCCGCCACCGGCGGTCCGGTGCCGGCCTGGCACGGCGACTTGTCCCCGTGGAACATCTGCCCCTCCGCCGACGGCCGGCTGCTCGTCTGGGACTGGGAGCGGTACGAGACCGGCGTCCCCTACGGCCTCGACGCCGCGCACCACCTGTTCCAGCGGGCGCTGCGCAGGATGGACCCGGCCACGGCGGCCCGCGCCTGCCTGGCCAGGGCGCCCCGCGAGCTGGCCCCGCTCGGCCTGTCGTCGGCCGAGGCCAGGCGGACGGCGCTGCGCTACCTCATCGTGCTGGCCGACCGGCACGCCGCCGACGGTCACAGCCCGCTCGGGCCGCCCGAGACCTGGCTCAACCCGGCCGTCGACCACGAGGAGCTGCTGCCATGAGGACGATGAAGCGGCCGGTGTTGTCCTTCTCGCGGCTGGCGGGCCGGTTCACGTCGAGCGCGCGGGTGCTGCCGTCGTTCCTGATCGTGGGGGCGCAGCGGTGCGGCACGACCTCGCTCTACCGGGCGCTGGCCCAGCATCCGCTGCTGCTCAAGCCCGTCCTGCACAAGGGGGTCCACTACTTCGACGTCGGCTACCACCGGCCGATGGCCTGGTACCAGGCGCATTTCCCGCTGCGTGCGGGCGCGGCGCTGCTGTCCCACCGGTACGGCGGCCGCACCCACGCGTTCGAGTCGTCCCCCTACTACCTGTTCCATCCGCTGGCCGGTGAGCGGATCGCCGCCGACCTGCCCGGGGTCAAGCTGATCGTCCTGGTCCGCGACCCGGTCGAGCGGGCCTGTTCGGCCCACGCCCACGAGCTGGCCAGGGGCTTCGAGTCCGAGTCGCACCTCGAATCCGCCCTTGAGCTGGAGGCCGGACGGCTGGCCGGGGCCGAGGAGAGCCTGCGCGTGTCGCCGTTCTCCGAGCACCACTCCCACCGCCACCACGCCTACCTGGCCCGCGGCCGGTACGCCGACCAGCTCGACCGCCTCGAACCGCTCTTCGGCCGCGACCGGATGCTGGTGCTCGACAGCCACCGGTTCTTCGCCGAGCCCGAGACCGCCTACGACCGCGTGCTGGAGTTCCTGACGGTGCCGCATCTGGGCTATCCGGCGTTCGAGCGGCACAACGGCCGGCCGCTGCCCCGGCCCGTGCCCCGGGTGCTGGAACGGGCGCTCCGGGACCATTTCGAGCCCTACGACGCGCGGCTGACGCGCTGGCTGGGCGGTGAGCCGTCGTGGCGCCGGTGATGGTCCGGCGCGGGATCGCCGGGCTGACCGGCGCCGGGGTGAGCGCGCTGGCGCAGTTCCTGGTGGCCGTGGTGGTGACCAGGGCGTTCAGCCCGGCGCAGGCGGGGGCGTTCTTCAGCGTGACGGCCCTGGCGCTGATGGCCGCCGGCATCGCCAAACTGGACGCCGGGAACGGCCTGGTGTACTTCATCGCGCGGGCCAGGACGTACGGCTATCGCGGTATCTCCGGATATTTCCGGGCGGCCATGGTGCCGTGCACGCTGGCCGCCTGCGCGGCCGGAGTGCTGCTGGAGCCGCGCATCGGGCTGCTGGCCTGGGCCCTGCCGGTGATCGTGCTCGGCGACATCGCGCTGGCCGCCACCCGCGGGTTCGGCTCGATGCGGCCCACCGTGCTGCTGGACGGCGTGCTGCTGCCCGCCGCGCAGCTCCTGCTCGTCACCTGGGCGGCGCTGGCCCACGCGCCGCAGTGGCTGCCGGCGGCCTGGGCGCTGCCCTTCCTGCCGCTGCTCGTCCTGGCCCTGGCCGACCTGCGCGGACGGGCGCCGCGCACGCCGTACCTGCCGGGGACCGCGCGTGACCTGTGGCGGTACACCGCGCCCCGGTCCGCCGCGGGGGCCATCCAGGCGGTGTTCCAGCGGCTGGACATCGTGGTCGTCGCCCTGCTCGGCGGGCCGGCCCAGGCCGCCGTCTACACGGCCGCCACCCGGTTCCGGGTCGTCGGGCAGCTCGCCAACCAGGGGCTGGCGCAGGCCGTGCAGGAGCGGCTGGTCCGGGCGCTCGCCGACGGGGAGCTCGGCCGGGCGCGCGAGCTGTACCAGGCCACCACGATCTGGCTGGTGCTGCTGACCTGGCCGGTGTGGCTGGGTTACGCCGTCCTCGCGCCGTGGCTGCTGCGCGTCTTCGGCCCCGCGTACGGCGCCGCCGCCCCCATCGCCCTCGTCCTGGCCGGGACCATGCTGGTGGCCACCGCCTGCGGCATGGTCGACGTCGTCCTGACGGCCGCCGGCCACACCCTGGCCAGTCTGCTCAACCTGCTGGCCGCGGTCGCCGTCACGGTCGCGCTCGACCTGGCCCTGATCCCCTCCCACGGGGCGTTCGGCGCGGTCGTCGGCTGGTCGGCCGGGGTGATCGTGAAGAACCTGCTGCCGCTGTGGCAGCTCCACCACCGCTACGGCCTGCGCCCGTTCGGCCGCCACACCCTGCCCGCCCTGCGCCCGCGCACCTGGGCGGCCGCCGCGTGAACACGCCCGTTCTGGTCACCGGCCTGCCGAGGAGCGGCACGAGCTGGGCCGGCAAGATGCTCGCCGCCGGGGGCGGCCTGGTCTACGTCAACGAGCCGCTCAACCCGCAACACCCGCCCGGCCGCTGCCCCGGCGTGTTGCGGGCCGAGGTCGCCCACCGGTTCCAGTACATCTGCGACGACAACGCCGCCGACTTCCTGCCCGCCTTCCGCGACACGGTCGCCCTGCGCTACCACTGGCTCGCCGAGCTGCGCGCCAACCGCTCCCCCTACGACCTGGCCCGGCTGGCGCGCTACGGCACCGCGTTCGCGTTCGGCCGCCTGGCCGGGCGCCGGGCGCTGCTCGACGACCCGTTCGCGGTGTTGTCGGCCGGTTGGTTCGCCCGGCGGCTGGGGTGCGCGGTCATCGTCCTCGTCCGTGATCCGGTGTCGTTCGTGGCGAGCTGGCGCCGGCTCGGGTGGCGGTTCGACGTGGGCGACCTGCTCGGCCAGCCGCTGCTCGTCCGCGACCATCCCGGCCTGCTGCGGCTGTGCCCGCTGCTCGGCTCCGCCGACGACCTGGCCACGACGGCCGCCCTGTGGCGGGCCGCACGGTCGGTGCTGGCCGCCACTACCGGCGTCCTGGTGGCGTCGTACGAGTCGCTGGCCCAGGATCCGGTGACCGGTTTCCGGCGGCTCTACGCCCACGCGGGCCTGCCGTGGTCGCCGGCCGCCGAACGCCGGATCGTCCGGGCCTGCACCACGCCGTCCCGCCGGTCGGCGGCCTTCGCCTGGTCGGGGTTGTCCCGTACGGCCTTCCGTCCGATGAACTCCCGTCACGCCCTGGCCACGGCGGCCCGGGGGCTCACCCCGGGCGAGGCGGCCCGGGTCCGGGCCCTCACCGCCTGAGTCTCGTCAGCAGGCAGCCGGCGAGCAGGCGTACCGCGAAGGGGAGGTCGTCCACGAGGTAGCGCCGCGCCAGCCGGCCGGGCTCGCTCATCAGCCGGAACGCCCACTCCAGCCCTGCCCTGCGCATCCAGCGCGGCGCTCGCCGGACGGTGCCGGCGGCGAAGGCGATGGCGGCCCCGCAGCCCACGAACCACGCCTGCGGCAGCTCTTCGCGCAGCTCGGCGATGAGCAGATCCTGCCGGGGGAAGCCCAGCCCGACGAACACCAGGCGGGGCCGCGCCGCGACCACCCGGCGCCGCACCCGCTCCCTGCCCTCCGCCGTGTCGTCGAAGCGGTACGGCGGCGCGTGCACCCCTGCCACCTTCAGCCCGGGACGGCAGCTCCTGAGCTCGTCGGCGGCCAGCTCGGCCACGCCCGGCGGCCCGCCGAGCAGGTACACCGGCCAGTTCCGGGCCGCGGCCACCTCGCTGAGCGACCAGATCAGGTCGGCCCCGGTGACCCGTTCGGGCAGCGGGGTGCCGAGCAGCCTGGCCGCCCACACCAGCGGCATGCCGTCCGCCACCACGATCTCGGCCGAGCCCACGAGCTCCTGCAGGGCCGGGTCGCGGGCGACGGCCCGGCAGATGTCGACGTTGGGCGTCACGATGCGGCCGCCCCGGCCGGCCGCGGCCTCCGCCGCCACCCAGCGCACCACGTCGGCCTCGGTGACGACGTCCAGCCCGACGCCACCGACCCGCACGCGCTCCCCAGCACGTCCGCGACGCCCGGCCTCGGCGGGCCCGCGACCCGCCAGGCGCTCGGACGGAAGGGTGCGGGCGACCTCCGGCTCGGCGCCACGGCCCCGGCCGGCCACGGCCGGCCCGGCCGCGCGGACCCGCGCGGACTCGGCGGCATGCCCGGCCGCCGACGCGTAGGTCCGGGCGGACGCGGCCTCGGCGGCCCGCCCGCGCGCGGACGGGGAGTCGGAGACGGGGTCCGGGGCGGGCGGACGCTGGACGGGCACGGCGGGCACGCGGGTCCTGGGCGGGGTCAAATGCCGTGCCCCCGTCCGTGCAGCAGCCCGAGCACGGTCGCGGCCGGGACGATCCCCGCCGCGACGGCCAGCGCGATCGGCGCCCGCGGCTCACCCGGCCGCGCCCCGAACGCGCGCACCGCCCACCGGACCGCCGCGCGCCGCCGCCCGAGCGCCGCGTACGCGAAGGCGAACTGGCCGTAGACCCGCGCCGCGCCGCGCCGGTCGGCGGCCAGCTCGGGATGGCGGTCGAGCATCCAGTCGAGCCCCGCGATCCGGTCCGCCCAGCGGGCCGCGTAGTGGGACGAACCACCCCACCGCACCCGGACGAGCGGCCGGTCGACGTGCGTGATCGGCCGCCGCCGGGCCGCCCGCAGGGCCAGGTCCCAGTCCTCGTTCTGGCCCCCGGGGGCGCTCTCGTCGGCCCACAGGGCCCCGCGCCGGAACAGGAACGTCGAGGAGTGCACCATCACCATGCGCGACCGCAGGAGATCGGCCATGGTCACCGTGTCGGCGCCGGCGAGCCTGGCCACCCGGCGCCCCGCGTGTTCGATCTCGATGGCGCAGCTCGCGAACTCGCCTCCGGTCACGGCCAGCGCACGCGCCTGGGCGGTGAGCTTGCCCGGCAGCCACACGTCGTCGTCGTCGCAGAAGGCGACGAGATCGGTGTCGAGGGCCGCGATGCCGGTGTTGCGCGCCCCGGGAAGCCCCGGGGTACGCCGGTTGGCCAGGACGGGCACGCCCAGCTCCGGCCCCGGGCAGCCGCGCCCGCCGTCGTGGACCACGACCACGGCGAGCCGCCCCGGATAGTCCTGGGCCAGCACCGCCGCCACGGCCTCGCGCAGCAGCCCGGGCCGGTCGCCGCAGGTCGGGATCACCACCCCCACGGACGGCGGCGCGCTCACGCGGCGACCTCCCGGTAGCCGTACCGGACGCGGAGGGGCCAGGTGAGCGCGGTGACCAGCCGCCGGTCGCGGACGGGCAGCCCCGAACGCCACGAGTCGTCGCACCGCAGCCGGATGCCCCCGACCTGGAACCGCATCGGATTGCCGGACGCGGTGTGCGCGGGCCCGAGCCGCGCCGTCGTGCCCTCCAGGAACGGCAGGCCGGGAACGTCGAGGCCGAGGAAGCCGGCCAGCGAGGTCAGCGTGGGCTCCGGACGGGCGACCAGGTCTTCGTAGCGCACCCGGGTCACCAGGGCCCCCTGACGGGCGAGGAGCTCGAGACCGGCGTTCTGGGCCGTCCAGTGGAGGGACGTGCGCAGCGGCCCCCAGCGGGTCATGGGACGCCCGTCCTCGGGCCGCTCGACGGTCCTGCGCCAGGAGTGGGCCACCGCCCGCGGGTCGCGGACGACGTGCACCACGCGTACGTCCATGCCGGCCGCGACCAGGCAGTGGGCGAGGGAGGCGTGTTTGCTGGAGTCGATCACGACGGGTGCGCCGGTCGCCTCGTAGACCTTCCGGTACGCCCGCGCGTACTCGGCCAGGTCGGGATGCGCGATGCGCCCCATCCGGTGGGTGCGGTCGACCCGTCGCCGCAACATGAGCACCCGCTCGGCCACCGACGGCCGCCATCCGCCGAACGCCGCCCGGCCCACCTGCAGCCAGAAGTCGCAGGCGGCGAAGGCGGCGCCGCAGCCGCACGGCTCTCCGGCCAGCACGCCCCTGGACCACAGATGGACCACCTCGCCGAGCGCCACGACGCCGGGCAGCTCGGCGAGCAGCCGTTCCAGCAGGGTGGTGCCACTACGGCCGAGGCCCCCGAGGAAGATCACTCGGGTGGCGGATGCGCGGTCGGTCACAGGGGAGGGCCTTCACGTCGCCAACACGGAACGCGACGACCCTAGCGCGGAGGGTAATCAGATGGTCAGGAAACCCTGCAAAGATCTACCGAAACGGCGAACGGCCCGGCGTGGTGTCGCCGGGCCGTTCGCATGACGCTCAGCTGGCGTCGATGATCATTCCGGCGCCGACCGTGCCGTTGGTGGCCTCGTCCACGAGGATGAAGCCGCCGGTCAGCCGGTTGCGGGCGTAGTCGTCGACGAACAGCGGCTGGGTGACCCGCAGCGAGACCCGGCCGATCTCGTTCAGGCCGAGGGCGGTGGCCTCCTCGTCCCGGTGCAGCGTGTTGACGTCGAGCCGGTAGTGCAGGTCGCGCACCAGCGCCCGCGCCGTACGGGTGGTGTGCTTGATCGTCAGCTTGGTGCGCGGGGTCAGCTTGAGGCCGTCGGCCATCCAGCAGACCATGGCCTCCAGCTCCTGGGCCGCGTGCGGCTGGTTGTTGGGCCTGGCGATCATGTCGCCGCGCGAGATGTCGAGGTCGTCCTCGAAGCGCAGCGTGACCGACATGGGCGGGAACGCCTCCTCCACCGGCCCGTCGAACGTGTCGATCGAGGCGATCCGCGTGCTCAGCCCGGACGGCAGGTGGATCACCTCGTCGCCCGGCTTGAGCACCCCGCCCGCGACCTGCCCCGCGTAGCCGCGGTAGTCGTGGAAGGCGTGGTCGGTGGCCTTCTGCGGACGGATCACGTACTGGACGGGGAAGCGCACGTCGACCAGGTTGCGGTCGGAGGCGATGTGCACGTTCTCCAGGTGGTGGAGCAGGGACGTGCCGAGGTACCAGGGCATGTTCTCCGAGCGCGAGACGACGTTGTCGCCGTTGAGCGCGGAGATCGGGATGAACGTCAGGTCGCTCACGTTGAGCTTGGAGGCGAAGGAGGTGAACTCCTCCCGGATCTCCTCGAACCGCTCCTGCGAGTAGTCGACCAGGTCCATCTTGTTCACGGCCAGCACCAGGTGCGGCACCCTCAGCAGCGAGGTCAGGAACGCGTGCCGGCGCGACTGCTCCAGCACGCCCTTGCGCGCGTCGATGAGGATGATCGCCAGGTCGGCCGTGGAGGCGCCGGTGACCATGTTCCTGGTGTACTGGATGTGGCCGGGCGTGTCGGCGATGATGAACTTGCGCTTGGGCGTGGCGAAGTAGCGGTAGGCCACGTCGATCGTGATGCCCTGCTCGCGCTCGGCCCGCAGGCCGTCGGTCAGCAGCGACAGGTCGGTGTACTCGGTGCCGCGGTCGCGGGAGGTGCGCTCGACCGCTTCGAGCTGGTCCTCGAAGATGGCCTTGGAGTCGAAGAGCAACCGTCCGATGAGGGTGGACTTGCCGTCGTCGACGCTTCCCGCGGTGGCAAAGCGAAGAATGTCCATCAGAAGTAGCCCTCTCGCTTGCGGTCCTCCATGGCGGCCTCGGACGAGCGGTCGTCGGCCCTGGTGGCCCCCCGCTCGGTGATCCGGGTGGCCGCGATCTCCTCGATGATCTCCTCGACCGTGGCGGCCGTGGACTGCACGGCGCCGGTGCAGGTCATGTCACCGACCGTGCGGTAGCGTACGACGGCCTCGAACAGCGGCTCGTCGTCGCCACGGGACACGACGTCGGAGTCGGGCAGCAGCATGCCGTCGCGCTCGAACACCTTGCGGGTGTGCGAGAAGTAGATCGAGGGGATCTCGATGCCCTCACGCCGGATGTAGTCCCAGATGTCGAGCTCGGTCCAGTTGGACAGCGGGAAGACCCGGATGTGCTCACCCTTGCGGATGCGGGAGTTGTAGAGGTTCCACAGCTCGGGGCGCTGGTTCTTCGGGTCCCACTGGCCGAAGTCGTCGCGGAAGGAGAACACGCGCTCCTTGGCGCGGGCCTTCTCCTCGTCGCGCCGGGCGCCGCCGAAGACGGCGTCGAACTCGTGCTCCTCGATCGCGTCGAGCAGCGTGGTGGTCTGCAGGCGGTTGCGCGAGGCGCGCCGGCCGGTCTCCTCGACCACCCGGCCGCTGTCGATCGACTCCTGCACGCTGGCCACGATCAGGCGCGCGCCCAGCTCCTCGGAACGGCGGTCGCGGAACTCGATGACCTCGTCGAAGTTGTGCCCGGTGTCGACGTGCATCAGCGGGAACGGGATGGCCGCGGGCCAGAACGCCTTCTCCGCGATGCGCAGCATGACGATCGAGTCCTTGCCGCCGGAGAAGAGCAGACACGGCCGCTCGAACTCCGCCGCCACCTCGCGCATGATGTGAATGGCCTCGGCTTCGAGTACGTCGAGCTGCGACGTCGTGTAGTCGCGCTGGAGCATGGGCGCTTCCTCCGGCGGTTAGCGATGCAGGTCCCGAATTCCGGCGAGCAGGGATGTCGCCAGCTCCGGTAGGGAAACCAGGATATCCGGTAGTGACGGGTCCGCTTGGTTGTAGGTCAGCTCCGAGCCGTCGACGCGGCTGGCGAACGCCCCGGCCGCCTGCGCGACGGCGACGGGCGCCGCGGAGTCCCACTCGTACTGGCCGCCGGCGTGCACGTACGCCTCGACCTCGCCGGTGAGCACCGCGGAGATCTTGGCCCCCGCCGAGCCGATCGGCACCAGGTCGGCCCCCAGCAGGTAGGCCAGCTTCTGGACGAACTCCGGCGGCCGGGTGCGGCTCACCGCGATGCGGAAGCGGCCCTTCTCGAAGGCCGGCAGGGCGGGCGGCTCGGCGGTGGTCAGCGTACGGCCCTGCGCGGGCAGCGCCACCGCGCCCGCGGTCAGCTTGCCGCGCTCCCACAGCGCGACGTGCACGGCCCAGTCGGCCCGGCCCTCCTCGGCGAACTCGCGCGTGCCGTCGAGGGGGTCGACGATCCACACGCGCTCGGCGCCCAGCCTGCGCGGGTCGAGCCGCTCCTCGCGGGTGGCCTCCTCGGACAGCACACTGTCACTCGGACGCAACCGTGCCAGCGCCTCCATGAGGAACACGTGCGCGGCCCGGTCGCCCTCCGCGCGCAACGCGGCGGAGTCGCCGAACCCGGTGCGCTCGCGGACCTGCAGCAGCCTCTCGCCCGCCTCCGTCGCCAGGTCGCCGGCCACGGCGTGGTCGTCGCGAATCGTCATCAATATGCTCCTTGCCCGCGGGCGACGGCCGACCAAGTCTTCCACAGGATCTGCAGGTCCAGCGTGAGGGACCAGTTCTCCACGTAACGCAGGTCGAGACGGACGGATTCCTCCCACGATAGGTCAGATCGTCCGCTCACTTGCCACAGCCCGGTCAGCCCGGGACGCACCAGAAGCCGTCTGCGCACGTCGTCACCGTAGCGCGCCACCTCCTCCGGAAGCGGCGGGCGGGGGCCGACGAGCGACATGTGTCCGAGGAGCACGTTGATGAGCTGGGGCAGCTCGTCGAGGGAGTGGCGGCGCATCAGCGTGCCGAGCGGCGTCACGCGCGGATCGTTGCGGATCTTGAACAGCACGCCGTCGTGGTCGCTGACGAGGGTGATCTTCTGCTGCTCCGAGCCGCGCCGCATGGTACGGAACTTCAGGATGGTGAACGGCCTGCCGTCCTTCCCGACGCGGGTCTGGCGGAACAGCGCGGGCCCCGGGCTCGTGCCGCGCACGGCCACGGCCAGGGCCGCCAGCAGCGGTGACAGCAGCACCAGCAGACCGGCGGCGACCACGCGGTCGAAGACGTTCTTGACCAGTTGCCGGGCGCCGGTCAGCTCGGGGTGCTCGACGTGCAGCAGCGGCAGCCCGGCGGCCGGCCGGATCATCGTGCGCGGGCCGGCGACGTCCATCAGGGCGGGGGCGACCACCAGCTCGGTGTGGGTGCGCTCCAGCCGCCAGGCCAGCCGGCGCAGCGCGTCGCCGTCCATCTCGGGGCAGGCCAGCACCGCCACGGTGTCGGCGCGCAGCTGGTCGACGACCAGCGGCACGTCGCCGAAGTCGCCCGCGACGGGCACCTCGGTCAGCACCCCGGGCGGCTCGCCGTAGGGCAGGCAGGCGGCCACGACGTCCATGCCGTGGTGGCGTTCCCTGCGGAAGAGGTGGACCAGCTCGGCGACCGAGGCCGGGTGGCCGACCGCGACCACGCGGCGCATGCAGGCCCCGGCCGCCCTGCGCCGGTTGAGCGAGCGCCGCAGCAGGTAGCGGGCGACCAGCGTGAGCAGCGTGACCAGGGGCAGCGCGAGCACGACGTAGCCGCGGGCGACGTCGGTCTTGGTGACGTACGAGCCGATCGCGGTGGCCGCGGTCAGCGCCACACCGGCGTGCACGACGCGGCGGAACTCCTCGGAGCCGACGCCGATCATGCGGGGCTCGTAGGCCCGGTTGAGCGCGACCGCGCAGATCCACACCCACGGCAGCGCCACGCTGACCAGCAGGTACGGCAGCACGTAGGGGGTGAACCCGCCGAACCTGCCGCAGAAGGCGGCGGCGGACCCGATGCCCGCCCCGCACAGATCGCCCACCACGGCACGGAACCGGTAGGAACGCATCCATGCCGGAGTCACCGGGCTGACCCGCCACGAGAGGGCCTCGCCGGACTTCACGGGCTCTCCTGCCTCACTCCGTGAGGCGGCCTCGGTCGCCAAATGCCGTCTTCCCCCGCTCCGCTCCCGCCGTCGCTCCGGGCGGTGGCACGCCTCTGTGTGCCCGTTCCCGAACGGACAGTCACCGATGCTAGCCGGGCGTGCGCCGCGACAGGCGGCGAACGGTTCTATGCGGCGATCAGCGCGGAGGGCCGGAAATGTGGAGATCAGCCCGGTGGAAGTCGTTCTGGGTGGCTTCCAGGCCGCGGGCCATGAGCGACTCGACGACGTCGGCGCCCCGGTCGACGAGGAAGGGCAGATCCTTGCGCTCGACGGTGGCGAAGTCTCGCAGCACGAAGGTGGCCGGGTCCATGCGGCCGGGCGGCCGGCCGATGCCGAAGCGCACCCTCAGGTAGTCGCGGGTGCCGAGGACCTTGGTGATGGACTTGAGCCCGTTGTGGCCGTTGTCGCCGCCGCCCAGCTTGGCGCGCAGCGCGCCGTAGGGGACGTCGAGCTCGTCGTGGACGACGATCAGCCGATCGGGGCCGATCTTGTAGAAGTCGGCGAGCGCCTTGACCGGCCCGCCCGACAGGTTCATGTACGTCAGCGGCTTGGCCAGCACGGCCGCCCGCGTCTCCAGCACCTCGGACCTGCTCTTGTGCGCCTTGAAGCGCCCGCCGGCCCGCGCGGCCAGCTCGTCGAGCACCATGAAGCCCGCGTTGTGCCTGTTACCCGCGTATTCGGGCCCCGGATTGCCCAGTCCGACGATCAGCCAGCGGTCCATGTGCGCTCCCCTTACAGCGGAACGGGGGCGGCCTCGCGCCACCCCCGTTGTCGCGGTACGTGCTTACTCGGCGGCAGCCTCGGCGCTCTCGCCCTCGCCCTCGGCCTCGGCGGTCTCGCCCTCGGCGGCCTCCTCGGCCTCCGCGGCGGGCTCCTCGGTCGGCTTGGCGATGACGTGGAGGACCACGGCCTCGGGGTCGGCGGCCAGCGTGGCGCCCGACGGCAGGTCGAGCTGCGCGGCGGTGACCACGGTGCCGACCTCCATGCCCTCGACGTCGACCTCGACGCCGGTCGGGATGTGGGTGGCCTCGGCCTCGACGCCCACCGAGACCAGCTGCTGGTCGAGCAGGCCCTCGGAGTTGACGTCGCCGGTCGTGGTGACCGGGATCTCGACGGTGACCTTCTCGCCGCGCTTGACCAGGAGCAGGTCGACGTGCTCGACGAAGCCCTTGATCGGGTCGCGCTGCACGCCCTTGGGCAGGGCGAGCTCGTCGACGCCGTCACCCTGGAGGCGGATCAGCACGTTGGGCGTGCGGAGGGCGAGCAGCACCTCGTGACCGGGCAGGGTCAGGTGCTTGGGGTCGATGCCGTGCCCGTAGAGGACGGCGGGCACCTTGTCGGCGCGGCGGATCTTGCGGGCGGCGCCCTTGCCGAACACCGTGCGCGGCTCGGCGGCGATACGTACTTCAGACACGACATCTCCTAGGGATGCAGAGATCGGATTGTGGCGCGCTCCCCCTCACCCGCCCTAGCGGAAGGCGTTACGAGCGCAACCCGTACAGCTTACTCGCTCAGGTGTCGCCCTCGAACAGGCTCGTGACGGAGCCGTCGGTGAAGACCTCGGTGACGGCGCGCGCGATGAGCGGCGCGATTGAGAGCACGGTCAGCTTGTCGAACCGCTTGGCCTCCGACAGCGGCAGCGTGTTGGTCACGATGACCTCGGAGATGCGCGAGTTCTTCAGCCGGTCGACGGCGGGGTCGGAGAAGACCGCGTGGGTGGCGGCGACGATGACGTTGGTGGCGCCCTGCTCGTAGAGGGCGTCGGCGGCCTTGCAGATCGTGCCGGCGGTGTCGATCATGTCGTCGATCAGCACGCAGGTGCGCCCGCTGACCTTGCCGACGACCTCGCTGACCTTCACGGAGTTGGCCACGTCGAGGTCGCGGCGCTTGTGGATGAAGGCCAGGGGCGTGCCGAGGGTGTCGGCCCAGCGCTCGGACAGGCGGACGCGGCCGGTGTCGGGCGAGACGACGGTCGTGTTCTCCAGGTCGAGCTTGTTCTTCAGGTAGCTCTCCAGGACCGGCATCGCGAACAGGTGGTCGACGGGACCGTCGAAGAAGCCCTGGATCTGCGAGGTGTGCAGGTCGATCGACATGAGCCGGTCGGCGCCGGCGGTCTTGAACAGGTCGGCCATCAGCCGGGCCGTGATGGGCTCGCGGCCGCGGCCCTTCTTGTCCTGGCGGGCGTAGCCGAAGAACGGCATGACCACGGTGATGCGCTTGGCCGAGGCCCGCTTGAGCGCGTCGACCATGATGAGCTGTTCCATGATCCACTTGTTGATGGGACCGGTGTGGCTCTGGATCACGAACGCGTCGCAGCCGCGGACGGACTCCAGGTAGCGGGCGTAGATCTCGCCGTTGGCGAAGTCGATCAGTTTGGTGGGGGTGAGGGAGACGCCGACGTGCTCGGCAACCTCTTCGGCCAGCTCTGGATAGGCCCGGCCGGAGAAGAGCATGAGGTTCTTCTCGCCCGGCTGTTTGATGCTGGTCACTGTTCGTTCTCCTGCTGTGCTCGCTCGGCCAGCGCCCGTTCGGCGGCGGCGGCCGACTTGGTGCCCGCGCGCTTGCGCAGGACCCATTTCTCGATGTTGCGCTGTCGCGCCCTGGCCACGCCCATCGCCCCTGGGGGTACGTCGCTGACGATCACGGACCCGGCCGCGGTGTTGGCGCCTTCGCCGATCGTCACGGGGGCGATGAGCATGGTGTCGCAGCCGACGAACGCGCCGTCGCCCACGGTGGTGTGGTGTTTGTCGACCCCGTCGTAGTTGACGAAGACGGTGGAGGCGCCGATGTTGACGTCTTCCCCGATGGTGGCGTCGCCGGCGTAGGTGAGGTGGGGCACCTTGGAGCGCTCGCCGACCTTGGTGTTCTTCATCTCGACGAACGTGCCCGCCTTCGACCTGCGGCTGAGCACGGTGCCGGGACGCAGGTAGGCGTAGGGGCCGACGTTGGCCTCGGGGCCGATCTCGGCGTCGTCGCAGACCGCGTTGCGCACGACGGCGCGCTCGCCGACGCGGGTGTCGGTCAGCGTGGTGGCCGGGCCGACCTCGGCGCCGGCGCCGATGACCGTGCGGCCGTGGAGCTGGGTGCCGGGGTGGACGACGGCGTCGGGCCCGATCTCGACGTCCACGTCGACCCACGTGGTGGCCGGGTCGACGACGGTGACGCCGGCGCGCATGTGCTGCTCCAGCAGCCGCTGGTTGAGCACCTTGCGGGCGAAGGCGAGCTGGACGCGGTCGTTGACGCCCTCGACCTCGACGTAGTCGGCGGCCACGCAGGCGCCGACCCGGTGGCCGTCGCCGCGCAGGATGCCGAGGACGTCGGTGAGGTACTCCTCGCCCTGGGCGTTGTCGGTGGACACGCGCTTGACGGCGTCGGCGAGCAGCAGGCCGTCGAAGGCGTAGATGCCGGAGTTCATCTCCTTGATCGCGCGCTGCTCGTCGTCGGCGTCCTTCTCCTCGACGATCTCCAGCACGGCGCCGGAGGGGTCGCGGACGATCCGGCCGTAGCCGGTCGGGTCGGGCACCTCGGCCGTCAGCACGGTGACCGCGTTGCCGTCGGCGGCGTGCTTGGCGAGCAGCGTGGCGAGCGTGCGGGCCTGCATGAGCGGCACGTCGCCGTAGGTGACCAGGATCGTGCCGGCGATCGTGCCGACCTCCTCCAGCACCGTGCGGACGGCGTGGCCGGTGCCGCGCTGCTCACGCTGGACGACGGCGCGCGCGTCGGGGCTGGTGGCGGCCAGATGACCGCCGACCTGTTCGAGCGCATGGCCGATGACCACGATGAGCCGCTCGGGATCGAGGTCGCGGGCGGCGGCGAGCATGTGGTCGACCAGCGCGCGGCCGCACAGCTCGTGGAGGACTTTCGGGGTCTGGCTCTTCATCCGGGTGCCCTCGCCCGCGGCGAGGACGATGACGGCTGCCGGGCGCGGCACACTCACGGACTGAGACTCCCTGTGACTGGACGGATCAGGGTCGTCGGCGCGGCTACCGCGCCGCAACCCTCCCGACACCGTGAGGATACCTGCCCGGTTCGGAACTCTTTCGCGCGGGGAGTCGCGGGATGGCTGTCAAGGCTCCCGGAAGAGGACTCGAACCCCTACAAAGTGGACCAAAACCACTTGTCCTGCCGATTAGACGATCCGGGACGGACCGGACGCCGTGGCGTCCGACACACAGCCCCTACGATACCGAGCCCGCACGGGCGTATGCGCCCTCAATTCTCTCGCACATCTCCAGTGCCGCGAATACCGGGGACACGCGGGGGTAGTCGGCGCGCTGGTCGTATAACAGAACACCCCAAAAGCCGCAAGGCACGAAACCCACTCACCTGGGCGCGCCGGCCGTCAGCTAAGTGACATCCACACTTAGGGCTTCCTTACTTACGATGGCGTAGGTTACGGTGGCGTAGCCTGGACATTCATCCTCATACATGTAGTTGGAGGTAGCCCATGACCGTTCTCGCCGAGCGTTCCTCCCCCGCCCCGAAGCCCGACTTCGAAGAAGAACCGAAGTCCAGGGCCGAGATCATCACGTTCGCACTCGTGGTCGGACTGCCCCTGGTCGCGCTCGCGGCGGCGGTCCCGCTGGCCTGGGGATGGGGACTCGGCTGGACGGACATCGTCATCGCCTTCGTCTTCTACGTCGTCTCCGGGCTCGGCGTCACCGTCGGGTTCCACCGCTACTTCACGCACGGCTCGTTCAAGGCCAAGCGACCGTTGAAGATCGCGATGGGCATCGCGGGCAGCCTGTCGCTGGAGATGTCCGTGCTGGACTGGGTGGCCACGCACCGCAAGCACCACAAGTTCTCCGACAAGGACGGCGACCCGCACTCGCCGTGGCGCTTCGGCCCCGGCTTCAGGTCGATGTCCAAGGGCCTGCTGTACGCCCACATGGGCTGGCTGTTCGAGAGCGAGCGCACCAACCGCGAGAAGTACGCCCCCGACCTGTGCAAGGACGAGGACATCCAGAAGCTGCACAAGTGGTTCCCCACGCTGGCCCTCGTCTCGGTCCTGCTGCCCGGCGTGCTCGGCCTGCTGCTGACCTGGTCCTGGCAGGGCGGCCTGACCGCGCTGTTCTGGGGCTCGCTGATCCGCATCGGCCTGCTGCACCACGTGACCTGGTCGATCAACTCGATCTGCCACGTCTTCGGCGAGGAGTCCTTCCAGACGCGTGACAAGTCGCGCAACGTCTGGTGGCTGGCCATCCCGTCGTTCGGCGAGTCCTGGCACAACCTGCACCACTCCGACCCCACCTGCGCCCGGCACGGCGCGCTCAAGGGCCAGATCGACCTCAGCGCCGGCCTGATCCGCCTCTTCGAACGGGCGGGCTGGGTGTACGACGTGCGCTGGCCGACGCCAGAACGCCTGGCGGCGAAGCGCATTGCCTGACGAGAATCAGCCGATGAACGGCCATTCGTCCGTGGCCGTCATTATGGAACCCGTGACCGAACCCCGATCTCGCAGGCGCATGTCCGGTAGAGAGCGCAGAGAGCAGCTGATCCGGATCAGCCGCACGCTGTTCGCCGAGAAGGGGTTCGACGGGACCTCCATAGAGGAGATAGCCGCCACCGCGCAGGTGTCCAAACCCGTGGTGTACGAGCATTTCGGCGGCAAGGAAGGCGTTTACGCGGTCGTCGTCGACCGCGAGATGCAGAAGCTGCTCGGCATGATCACCTCGGCCCTCGCCGCCTCCCACTCCCTCATCAAGCTGGAGCGGGCCGCCCTGGCCCTGCTCCAGTACATCGAGGAGAGCAGCGAGGGCTTCCGCATCCTGGTGCGCGACTCGCACGCGGCCTCGGGCACCGGCACGTTCGCCAGCCTGATCAGCGAGATCGCCAGCCAGGTCGAGGACGTCCTGGCCGACGAGTTCGCCGGCCGGGGCTACGACCCCAAGCTCGCCCCGATGTACGCCCAGATGCTGGTCGGCATGGTCGCGCTGACCGGCCAGTGGTGGCTGGACGTGCGCAAGCCGGGCCGCGAGGAGGTCGCCGCGCACCTGGTGAACCTGGCCTGGAACGGCCTGACCGGGCTGAACCCGAGCCCGGTCATCTCGGTGGCCACCCGCAACCAGGCCGCCGCCGCCAAGCCGCGCGTCAGCGACAAGGATCTGCGCGAATTCGAGAAGGCCCGGGAGAAGGAGCTCAAGGAAGCCGAGAAGCTCCGCCAGCGAGAGTTGCGTGACGCGGAGAAAGCCCGGGTACGAGAGTTGAAGGAGCGCGAGCGGCTGCTGAAGGAGGCGGAGAAGGCCCGCGAGCGCGAGGAGAAGATCCGTCAGCGGGAGGCCAGGCTCGCCGAGCGCGCCGCACGCCTGGAGCAGGCCGACCAGCCAGAGTGAGTTCGTTGCGGCTACGTTAACGTTCCGTTCAACCAATCGGGGCAATATAGGCCATATGTCCGCGGAACCGCTGCAATCGGGAAACGACCTGCCCCTGCCACAGGAGCGGTTCCTCAACCGCGAGGAAAGCTGGCTCCAGTTCAACGAGCGCGTCCTCGAACTGGCCGAGGACCCGTCGGTCCCGCTGCTCGAACGGGTGCGCTTCCTGGCCATCTTCGCCAGCAACCTGGACGAGTTCTTCCGCGTACGGGTGGCCGGCCTGAAGCGGCGCATGGCCACCGGGCTGCTGCTGCGCACCAAGAGCGGGCTGAAGCCGCGCGAGGAGCTGGCCCGGATCGCCACGATCGCCGACTCCCTGGCCAAGCGGCACGCCGCCGCCTTCCACGACCGTGTCTGCCCCCAGCTCGCGACCGAGGGCATCGAGATCGTCCGGTGGGACGACCTGGGCCGCGAGGAGCGCACGGAGCTGCGCAAGCTGTTCAGGGAGCGGATCAGGCCGGTGCTGACGCCGCTGGCGGTCGACCCGGCGCACCCGTTCCCCTACATCTCCGGGCTCAGCCTCAACCTGGCCGTGCTGGTGCGCAACCCGATCACCGACCACACCGTCTTCGCGCGGGTGAAGGTGCCCTCGCAGCTCCCCCGGTTCGTGCCGGCGTCGAAGGACCGGTTCGTGCCGCTGGAGGACGTCATCGCGGCGCACCTCGGCCAGCTGTTCAAGGGCATGGAGATCCTCCAGCACCACGTCTTCCGCGTCACCAGGAACGAAGACCTCGACGTCGACGAGGACGTCACCGAGAACCTCATGCAGGCGCTGGAGAAGGAGCTGCTCAAGCGGCGGTTCGGGCCGCCCGTGCGGCTGGAGGTCGAGGAGACCATCACGCCCGAGGTGCTGGCCCCGCTCATCGAGGAGCTGGAGCTGGCCCCGCACGAGATCTACCGGCTGCCCGGCCCGCTCGACCTGACCGGCCTGCACGCCATCGCCGACCTCGACCGCGGCGAGCTGAGCTATCGCCCGTTCGTGCCGGCCGAGGTGATCAACGCCGAGGACGACCTCTTCTCCACCCTGCGCGAGCGCGACGTGCTGCTGCACCACCCGTACGACTCGTTCGCGACCAGCGTCCAGCGGTTCATCGAGGTGGCCGCGGCCGACCCGCGGGTGCTGGCGATCAAGCAGACCCTCTACCGGACCAGCGGCGAGTCGCCCATCGTCGACGCGCTGATCGACGCGGCCGAGGCGGGCAAGCAGGTCGTCGTGGTCGTGGAGATCAAGGCCCGCTTCGACGAGCACGCCAACATCTCCTGGGCCAGGAAGCTGGAGCGGGCCGGCTGCCACGTGGTCTACGGCGTGGTCGGCCTGAAGACCCACTGCAAGCTGGCCCTCGTCGTCCGGCAGGAGCCCTCGGGCGAGCTGCGCCGCTACTGCCACATCGGCACCGGCAACTACAACCCCAAGACGGCCCGCCAGTACGAGGACTTCGGCCTGCTCACCGCCGACCCGCTGGTGGGCGAGGACGTCACCGACCTGTTCATCCACCTGACCGGCTACTCCAACCACTCGGCCTACCGCCGGCTGCTGGTCGCGCCGCACTCGATGCGCAGCGGCCTGCTGGCCAGGATCGACCGGGAGATCGCCCACCAGCAGGCGGGCCGTCCGGCGCGGATCAGGATCAAGACGAACTCGCTGGTGGACGAGCCGATCATCGACGCGCTCTACCGGGCGTCCAGGGCGGGGGTGCCGGTGGACCTGTGGGTGCGCGGTATCTGCATTCTTCGCCCCGGAATCCCCAATTTGTCAGAAAATATCCGCGTAAGGTCGGTTTTGGGGCGCTTTTTGGAGCACTCCCGCGTGTACGAGTTCGGCCTCGGCAGACGTCCCGAGGTGTGGATCGGCAGCGCCGACCTGATGCGCAGGAACCTCGACCGCCGGGTCGAGGCCCTGGTCAAGGTGACCTCGCAGCAGCACAAGGCGTACCTGATCGAGCTGATGGACCTGGCCATGGCCGACACCACGAACGCGTGGTGGCTCAACTCCGACGGCACCTGGATCCGCCACGAGGGCGAGGATCTGCAGAGCCATCTCGTCGGCACCAGGCGATGGAGGACCGTTGACGACTGACCTGCTCCGGGCCGCCGGAGCCGTGGTCTGGCGGGGCGCGGAGAGCGGCCCCGAGGTGGCGGTGATCCACCGCCCGCGCTACGACGACTGGACCTTCCCCAAGGGCAAGCTGGAGAGCGGCGAGCACGTCATCGCCGCCGCCCTGCGCGAGGTCACCGAGGAGACCGGCCTGACGGTCGTCCTGGGCCGCGCCCTGCCGCCGATCCACTACCTCAGCGGCGGCCGGCTCAAGCGCGTCGACTACTGGACGGCGCGGGTCGCCTCCGACGCCGGCTTCGAACCGGGCGACGAGGTCGACGGGCTGCGCTGGCTGCCCGTCGACCGGGCTCGCGAGCTGCTGACCTACGAGTGGGACGCCGGGCTGCTGCGCGCCCTGGCCGCCGCGCCGCTCGCGACCGTGCCGCTGGTGCTCGTCCGGCACGCCACGGCCGGGTCCAGGAGCCGGTGGGACGGCGACGACGCGCTGCGCCCGCTGGACGACCACGGCGGCTCCCAGGCCGCCGCCCTGGCCACCGCGCTGCCCGCGTACCGGCCCGAGCTGCTGGTCAGCTCGCCCAGCCGGCGCTGCGTCCAGACGCTGGAGCCGTACGGGACCGGGATCGGGGCCGAGATCAGGACCGAGCCGCTGCTCAGCGAGGAGGGCCAGGACCCGCACAAGACGCCGGAGCTGGTCGGCGACCTCGCCGTGCCCGCGGCCGTGTGCAGCCACGGCAAGGTCCTGCCGCACCTGATCCACGCGCTGAGCGGCAAGGACGTGCACCTGCGCAAGGGCGCGTTCGCGGTGCTGCACCGGGTCGGCGGGCACGTCGTCGGCGTGGAGCGCTACGCGACCTGACGGCTCACCAGGTGACCGGCAGCCGGGCGAAGCCCTGGGTGATCCTGCCCTCGTTGCGCGGCAGCTCGGCGACCGGGACGGCCAGCCGCAGGCCGGGAAGACGCTGGAAGAGCCGGCTGAAGACCGCCTCCAGCTCCACCCTGGCCAGGCTCGCGCCGATGCAGAACCGCGGGCCGTACCCGAAGGCGAGATGCGGGTCGGTCGCAGGACGGCCGATGACGAAGGTGTCGGGATCGGGATAGACCTGTTCGTCCCGGTTCGCCACGCCGGTGTTGATGACGACCGCCTCGCCGCGGCGGATCGTGCGGCCGTCGATCTCGATGTCCTCGTGGGCGTACCTGGGCAGGCCGTGCAGGCTCGGCGCGGCCATGCGCAGGATCTCCTCGACCGCGGCGGGCGCGAGCCCGGGGTCCGACCGCAGCAGGTCGAGCTGGCCGGGGTTGGCCAGCAGCAGGAGCACGCCGTGGTCGATGCGGTTGACCGTGGTCTCGTGCCCGGCGAACAGCAGGCCGGCGGCCAGCTCGGCGATCTTGCCGTCGTCGTCCAGCTCGCCCGCGAGGTCCGACAGGACGTCCTCGGCCGGTTCCTGCCGTTTGCGGGCGATCAGCCCGGCCATGTAGGCGCTCAGCTCCGCCCGCGCCGCGACGCCGGCCGCCTCGTCCCGCAGGTCGGCCATACGCGCGGACACGCCGCTGAAGTACTCCCTGTCCTCGTACGGGACGCCGAGCAGCCGGCAGATGACCAGCACCGGCAGCGGGAAGGAGAGCTCGGCGTGCAGGTCGGCCGGCGGCGTGCGGCCGGCCAGGTGGTCCAGCCGCTCCTCGACCAGGGCGCCGACCTCGCCGGCCAGCCGCCTCATCCGCCGGGCCGAGAAGGAGGGCGCGAAGAGCCTGCGCAGGCGCTCGTGGTCGGCCTTCTCGGTGGCGGCCTCGCCCTGCGGCCCGCCGAGCAGGGCCGAGTTCGACACGCGCGGCGCCCGCTCGGGCTCGGGGTGGGAGCGTCCCAGCCGGCTGTCGGTGAACAGCCTGCGTGCCTGTTCGTAGCCGGTGACCAGCCAGACCTCGTCGCCCACCGGGGTGCGCACCCGCGCGATGCCCTCCTTCTCCCGCAGCTCCCGGTAGGCCGCCGGAACGTCGAGGGGGTCGCTGCGCGGGAAGGGTATTGCCGGAAGGTTCGTCATAGAACCTTCTTAACCGCCTTCACGGTCTCCGCCCAGACTCTGGGGAAATCGGCCTCGGCACGTTCGGCGGTGTTACGTTCGATCCCGATCAGCAGCCCGTACGTGAAGGTGTCCTCGCCCGCCTGCCGGGCGCTTTCGGCCTCCTTGGCCAGCGTCTCCTGGGCGACCACGCCGTCCCGGTGGGCCCCCAGCACCTCCTGGACGTTCTCGGCCAGCTCGGCCAGCCTGGCCATGCCCTTGCCGAGGGTCGGTTCGAGCGCTTCGGCGGTGTATCGAGCGCGTTTGGCCGCCTTGCGGACGTCGTGCAGGGCGATCTCGCGGCGTCCGGGGTCCTCGGTGGCCTGGGCTGCCTCGTACGCCCTGGTCACGCGGTCCCAGCCGGCCGAGGCGAGGGCGGTGAGCTTGTCCTTCGCCGGCTTGGCGGCGGCCTTGCCCAGCTCGGGGGTGGCGATCAGGGCGTCGAGGGCGTCCAGGAGGGTGTAGTAGCGGTCGCCGCTGAGTGCGTCCTTGATGCGCTCGTACGCCTCCTGCTCGCGTACGCGCAGGTCCGCGCCGAGACGGGTCCGGATGGGACCGGTGACCAGCTCGGGGGCGAGACCGGACAGCTCCCCGGCGAACCTGGCCCTGATCACCTCCAGGTCGCGGGCCTCGCCGAGCACCGTGCCGAGCCAGCGCAGCTCCTCCTGGACCTGTTCCGTGCCGGTCACCACCGACTTGAACGCCTTGAGCGCGCTGCGCAACCTGCGCGAGGCCACCCGCATCTGGTGGACGGCGTCCTCCTCGGCCCTGCGCACCCGCGGATCCTGGCTGAGCAGGGCGGCGACCTGGCTCGACAGGTAGTCGATGACGGTCTCCCCCGCCGTGCCGGGCTCGGTGGCGGCCCTGGCGGGCGGGGCGGGTTCGAGGAGCCGGGCGAGCTTGCTGGCGCTGCCCGCCGGGGTCGCCCCCGCCTTGCGCAGCCGCTTGCCGACCTTGGCCAGCAGGTCCGGCCGGTCCTCGGCCAGCAGCTCGGCCTCGACCTCGCGCCACCGCAGCACCTTGCCGTCCCGGTGGACGGTGCCCTTCACCCGGTCGTCGGCGATCTCGACCAGCCGGGTGCCGCCGTCGTGCAGCAGGGTGACGCTGCGGCGGGTGTCGAGCTCGGCCACCACCTGGAGCTCGGCGCCCCTGGCGTAGGCCCGGACGAGTTCGGCCAGCTCCGGCGGCACGACCTTGGTGCTGCGGGTGAGCGGGCAGGTGATCTCCTGGCGCACGCCCCTGGCCTTGGGCAGCTTCAGGTGCCAGCCCGCGTCGTCGCCGCCGCGCCTGCGTCTGAGCGTGACGCCGCGCGCGGCCAGCCGCAGGTCGGCCGTGTCGTAGTAGAGCGCCACGAGCTGGTGACCGCGCGGGCCCGTGACCTGGGCCAAGCCGCTCAGGTCCGGGATCGTGTAGTCGGTCGGAACGTCGAACTTGTCCTCGATCTCGATGCCCACTGCACCTCACAAGTGTCCGATTTCGGACCATGATGCCACCTGGAGGTGAACATCACACGGCTTGCAGGAGCTCGATCCGGTTGCCCACGGGGTCCGTCACGTAGATCCGGCGGTAGCCGGGGAAGAGGTCGTCGGGCACCGCGCCGGGGATCCTGGCGGCGTAGGCGTCGACGTCCTCGACCAGGAAGGCCGGGTGGGCCTTGCGGGCGGCCCTGAAGTCGTCCTCGATGCCGAGGTGGATCTCCACGCCGTCGCCGCGGAACCACGCGCCGCCGCGTTCGGCCAGCTCCGGCGGTTTGGGGACCTCGGTCAGGCCGAGCACGTCGCCGTAGAAGGCGCGCAGCTCGGGTTCGCTGCCCTTGGGCGCGGCCAGTTGCACGTGGTGCAGGGCTTTGATCGTCATCTGCGGGGTCTCCTCAGCTTGTCTCCGGGCCATCAGTTATTTCTGGGCCACCACGAAGATTCGGCGGAAGGGGAAGGGGGTGCCGTAGCTTCTGGCCGGGTAGGCCTCGGCGAGCGGCCCGGCCAGGTCGGCCTTGAACCGCCGCTGCTCCTCCGGGTCGAGCCGGTCGAAGATCGGGCGCAGGGCCGTGCCGGACACCCAGTCGAGGACCGGGTTCTCGCCCTGGAGCAGGTGCACGTACGTGGTCTCCCAGGCGTCCACCTGGCAGCCGCCGTCGTTGAGGAAGTCGAGATACTGGATCGGGTCGTCCACCGGGTTGGCCCTGTTGAGGTCGCTGAGCCGGTCGGACCAGGCGCGGGAGGCGCACAGCTCGCGGATCGCGACGTGGCTCGGGGCGTCGAAGTTGCCCGGCACCTGGAAGGCCAGCCAGCCGCCGGGGGCCAGCTCCTCCAGCCAGTGTTCGAGCACGCCATGGTGGGAGGGCACCCACTGCAGGACGGCGTTGGAGACGATCACGTCCATGGGGCGGTCGGGGTGCCAGGTGTCGACGTCGGCCACGGCGAAGTGCACCGAGCTGGTGAGCTTGCGGGCCTTGGCGATCATCGCGGGCGAGGCGTCGAAGCCCTCGACGGTGGCGCCGGGCCAGCGTTCGGCCAGCATGACGGTGAGTTCGCCGCTGCCGCAGCCGGCGTCCACGACATAATCGGGAGCCACCGCACCGACTCTGGACATCAGCTCGATGAACGGCCGCGACCGCTCGTCGGCGTAGACGGCGTAGGTCACCGGGTCCCAGATATCTCTTGACATAGAGATAATTGATATCGAGAGAGATATCTCGATGTCAAGACAGTAGACTCTGTGTCATGACGCCACAGGATGACGAGGTCGACCGGCTGGTCGCGGCATGGCGGATCGAGCGGCCCGATCTCGACGTCGAGCCCCTCCAGGTCCTCTCCAGGGTGTCACGGCTGGCCAAACATCTCGACCGCGCCAGGCGGGCGGCGTTCGCCGAACATGATCTGGAACCTTGGGAGTTCGACGTGCTCACCGCGTTGCGGCGGGCCGGGAAGCCGTACGAGCTGAGCCCCGGGGCCCTGTTGCGGGCCACACTGGTGACGTCCGGCACGATGACCAACCGCATCGACCGGCTCGCTCAGGCCGGGCTGGTGCGGCGGCGGCCCGACCCCGAGGACCGGCGCGGCGTGCTGGTGTCGCTGACGGACACGGGGGTGGCGGGGGTGGACGCGGCGTTCGCCGACCTGCTCCGGCGTGAGCGCGACCTGCTCTCCGGCCTCCAACCCGCCGACCAACGCTCCCTCGCCGCCCTCCTCCGCCTGCTCCTCGCCCCCTTCGACTCCCCCCAATAGCCCTTTTACGTACGCACGATCGTCCGGCGCGGACGGCGGCCGGCGGCCCCCGTCCGGGGATGACCTCAGGGCCCGGCGTCCGGCGGCGGTCCCGGCAGGGGCGGCGGCGAGCGGTTGTGTGCGGCTCTGTTCTGCCGGGTGCTGCGGTTACGCGGTGCTGCGGTGCTGCGCTTCCGCAGTTCCGCGGTTTGGCGCTTCCGCGGTTCCCCGGTTCTGCGCTTCCACGGTTCTGCGCTTCCACGGTGCTGTTCTGCCGCGCTGCCGCTCTTCTGCGGGGTTCTCTTTGGTTTGATGCGGTTTCGTGATTGCGCGGGGTCCTGGCCCGCCGACGTCAGCGGGCGTCGGTCCTGAGGTGGGTCGACGGGAATGACCCCTATGGGCCTCGCCGGCCTGCGGCGGAAGCCGCCACGTCAGCCACTGCCCTGCGCCCCCGCACCGGCGACGGCTCCAGGCCGGTCCGCTGACGCCGCCTCTGCGGCAGCCGTCGAACCGGCGCGAACCCTTGCGTACGAGAGCGTGCGGGAGTCAGTCGCCGAGGCGATCGGCCACTTCGAGCCATTCCGCCTCGACGGTGTCCTTCTGGGTCAGGACGTCGCGTAGCTGGGCATCAAGGGAGCCCAGCTTGGCGTAGTCGCTGGCGGCTTCGGCCATGGCGGCGTGGAGGCGGGCCTCCTGGTCGCCGAGCTTGTCGAGCTGACGTTCCAGGCGGTTGAGTTCCTTGCGGAGCTCGCGTTCCTCCTTGGCCGACAGCCCGGTCTCCGGCTGCGCGCCGGACGAAGCCGCGGCAGGGGCCGAAGCGCCGGACGCCGGGGCAGGCGCGCTGCCGATACGGGCGGTCACCGCCGTGCCGGCGCTGCGGCGTTCGAGGTATTCGTCGACCCCGCCCGGCAGCATCACCAGCTTGCCGTCACCCAGCAGGGCCACGCACCGGTCGGTCACCCGCTCCAGGAAGTAACGGTCGTGGCTCACCAGGATCAGCGTGCCGGGCCAGCCGTCCAGCAGGTCTTCGAGCTCGTTGAGCGTCTCGATGTCGAGGTCGTTGGTGGGCTCGTCGAGGAGCAGCACGTTGGGGTCGTCCATCAGCAGGCGCAGCAGTTGCAGCCGCCGCCGCTCACCGCCGGACAGGTCGCCGATGACCTTCCACTGCGCATCGCCCTTGAAGCCCAGACGCTCCAGCAACTGGGACGCCGTCCACTCCCGCTTGCCCAGCTGGAGGTACTTGCGGATCTCCTCCACCGACTCCAGCACCCGCCGCGACGGGTCGAGCTCGGTCAGCTCCTGGGACAGATGCGCCAGACGTACGGTCTTGCCCCGGATCACCCGGCCCGAGTCCGGCTGGACGCTGTCGGCGAGCAACCGCAGCACCGACGACTTGCCCGACCCGTTGACGCCGATCAGGCCGATCCGGTCGCCCGGCCCGAACTGCCACGTGCAGTGATCGAGCACCAGCGGCCCGTCGCCGGGGCCGCCCGCGTGCAGGGTGACGTCTTCCAGGTCGTAGACGGTCTTGCCGAGCCTGGCCGCGGCGAACCGCATCAGCTCGACGGTCTCCCGCGCCGGCGGCTCGTTCGCGATCAGGGCCTGCGCGGCCTCGATCCGGAACTTCGGCTTGGACGTGCGGGCGGGCGGGCCGCGTCGCAGCCAGGCGATCTCCTTGCGCATGAGGTTCTGGCGGCGTTCCTCGGCTGCCTGGGCGATGCGCGCGCGCTCGGCCTTGGCCAGCACGTACGCGGCGTAGCCGCCCTCGTAGCGCTCGACCCGGCCGTCGACGACCTCCCACGTGCGGGTGGAGACGGCGTCGAGGAACCAGCGGTCGTGCGTCACGACCAGCAGGGCGCTCTTCCTGGCCGCCAGATGGGCGGCGAGCCAGGCGATCGCCTCGATGTCGAGGTGGTTGGTGGGCTCGTCGAGCATGACCAGGTCGTGGTCGTCGATGAGCAGACGGGCCAGCGCCGTACGCCGGCGCTCGCCGCCGGACAGCGCGGCGGCCTTGGCGCTGAGGTCGAGGTCGCCGATCAGGTTCGCCAGGATCTCGCGGACCTGCTGGTCACCTGCCCATTCGTGCTCAGCCCTGTCCCCCAGGACGAGCTGGCTCACGGTGGCCTCGGGGTCGAGGGTGTCCTGCTGGGACAGGAAGCCGACCCGCAACCCGCGCGTGTGGGTGACCCGGCCGCTGTCGGGACGCACGTCACCGGCGATGACCGACATCAGGGTCGTCTTGCCGCCCCCGTTGCGGCCGACGACGCCGATGCGCTCCCCGGCCTCGATGCCCAGGGAGACGTCGCTGAGGAGCGGCTTGGGCCCGTAGGCGTGGGAGACCGACTCAAGGTTGACCAGATTCATGACGTGTCCAGGGTATCGGTCCCCTCAACCGCTTCCCGACGCCCTCGACGTCCCTTGATCGTCTACGGGCCGGGGATTGCCGGACCTGATGCCCGCCTTGAGTGCCCAGCTCACGTCCATCTGCTGTTCACGTCGTCCCCGCCCGATGGAACGTCGGGCCCTCACACGATGTGAAGGTGCACGCGACGCCGGGCACCCCGCACCACCTCCCGCCGTGATCAGCAGGTCCGTACGGGCCGGGTCCGGACCCCCGTACCCCACGGATGTTCAGATCCGGATGCCGGTGGCTGAAGCGCGGATGATGACGGCGCCAACCACCAGCCCTCCGCCCCTCATCGACGCCGCCGTCGCCTCAACACGCACCGCAAACCAACGCCTGGAGCCGTGGCCTTGGGCCGCAACGCCGGATCTTCGTCCCGTCCGCCGTGCCGTCCGCCATGCCGCCCGCCATGCCGTCCGCCGTGCCGTCCGCCGTGGCGGGCCCAGCGGGGCGTCCCCGTGCGGGGCCGGCGTGGCTGTGGTCGTTGGGGGCGCTGGAGGCGCTGGGGGTGTCGTCAGGGGGTCAGAGCAGGGTGGCGCCGGTTACGGGGCCGTGGGCGGCGACCGTGGTGGTGGCGGCGCCTGTGGCGGTGAGGCTGTTGGCGAGGTCGCGGGCGTGGGTGGCGTCGATGGCCAGGAAGGCGCAGGTGGGGCCGGAGCCGGAGACGATCGCGCCCAGCGCGCCGTGCTGGCGCCCGCTGTCGAGGGTCGTGGCGAGCTCGGGACGGAGGGCCAGAGCGGCGGCCTGGAGGTCGTTGCTCAAATGGGCGCCCAGGGCGTACGCGTCGCCAGTGCCGAGGGCCTCGATGAGCGGGGCGTCGAGCTCGGGCCAGGGCACGCGGGCGTTCGAAGCCTCGCGCTGACGGTCGCACTCCGCGTAGACCTTGGCGGTCGAGAGGCCGCCGTCGGCCAGCGCGAACACCCAGTGGAACGTGCCGCCCGTGGGCAGCTCGCTGAGCTGCTCGCCGCGGCCGGTGCCGACCGCCGTACCGCCGAGCAGCGAGAACGGTACGTCGCTCCCCAGGTCTCCGGCGATCTCCATGAGGTCCTCGAAGGGCAGGCCGAGCCCCCAGAGCTCATTGCAGGCCACGAGGGCCCCCGCCGCGTCGGCGCTGCCGCCCGCCATGCCGCCGGCGACCGGGATGGCCTTCTCGATGATCAGGTCGGCGCCGTACGAGCGGCCCGCGTGCTTGGCGAGGGCACGGGCGGCGCGGATGGCGAGGTTGTCGTCGTCGACGGGCACCTGGTCGGACCATCTGCCGTTGACCGTGACGGTGATCGACTCGGCCTCCTTCGCGACCACCTCATCGAAGATCGACACTGCGTGGAAGACATTGACCAGGTCGTGGTAGCCATCTTCCCGGAGCGGGCCGACTGAAAGCTGCACGTTGACCTTCGCGGGCACACGTACGGTCACCGAACTCATCGATCTTCTGCCACTTTCATCGCTTGCCGGGGTCAAGGACACTCGATGTTATCGGGGTGGGGTGCGCTGACATGCGGTTCTCGGAATTAGACGTGTGAGATGGCCGACTGCGGGCCACGCAGAGTGAGGTTCGTCCTCCTTTCTGCCAGTCAGGTGGTCATACGCCGACATTGCCGTCTTTCCGCGACGCCTTTCCTCCGCCGACCTTCTCCCCGGAACGGCGCCTTGGGATGCTGAGAGGACTACTTGATGTGGAGGTGCTCGTGTCCGAGGTGACGGTTGTCGAGGTGCCGCAGTGGCGGGGGTCCGGAGCTCGTACGGCTGAGCGGCTGCGTGAGGGGGCTCGGCTGGTTGCGGAGATGGTGGACGCCGATCGTCGGATTCAGGTCGAGGTCGATGACGATGATCTGGTGGTCACTGCCTCCAGGGTTCGGGCGGCGGTCGCCGAGGCTGGGTGGGACGGGCTTCTGGTCACCGCGGGCGGGGACTGCGGTGTCGAACTGGAGCCGGTGGCGGCGGCGCGGCGGAGGTTCGGGGATGGGATGGTCGTCGTCTGGTTCGATGCGCATGGGGATCTGAACACGCCGGAGTCGTCGCCGTCGGGGGCCTTTCATGGCATGGTCCTGAGGGCGTTGACCGGTGAAGGGCCTGACGGGCTGGTGGCCGGGCAGCCGGTCGGGGCCGGGCAGGTCGTGCTGGCGGGGGTTCGTGATCTGGATCCGGCCGAGGTCGCGTTCGTCGAGGATCAGGGTGTGCGGTGGGTTCGGGCGGCGGATGTGGAGGCTCTGGTCGAGGCTGTTGGTGCTGCGGCTGCGGCGGGGGGCGCGGAGCGGACGGCTGTCTATGTGCATGTCGACTTCGATGTGCTTGATCCGCAGATCTTCGGGAGCGTGGGGTCTCCTACGCCTGACGGGTTCCGGCCTGAGGAGCTTGTGGAGCTGGTGAGGGCCGTTGCGGAGCGGTTCGAGGTGGTGGGGTTGGGGCTCATGGAGTACGAGCCGGCGGGGGCTGAGGATCAGGCGTTGCTCGAGTCGGTGGTGAAGGAGTTGGTGGCGGTCTGCGCCGGGCGGTAGGTGGCGTTCACGGTGGCGTCCAGGGTGGATGGCCGCCTGCCGGGGGCGCGTCGTCAGCAGTTGGTGGCGCCCGGGACGGCGGGCGCCCTGGTTGACGAGCGGCCACAGTTGGCTGGCGCCCATGGGTGTTGGACGTCCGGAGGTGGTGGACGTCCGGAGGTGGGTGGCCGGGGAGGACATCCTGGGGGGACGTCCGGAGGGGGCGGGCTTCCGGGGGTCAGGTGGGGCGGATGGTTCCTCGGTAGGCGGTTCGGTAGTAGGCGGAGTTCAGGAAGTTGGTTCTTCGGACTACGTCGCCGGTCCGGGGGGCGTGGATCATGATGTTGTCGCCCAGGTAGAGCGCTACGTGGGTGGGGTCGCCGGTGCCGCCGAAGAAGAGGAGGTCGCCCTTGCGCCTGGAGGCGAGGGGGACTCTGCGGCCCTGGCGGAACTGGGTGCCGGTGTAGTGGGCGAGCCTCACTCCGGCTTTGGACCAGGCGTAGAGGGTGAGGCCGCTGCAGTCGAAGCCTCTTGTGTTCGCGCCGGTGCCCACTCCGATGGTGGGGCCTCTTGAGGAGCCGCCGCCCCACGAGAACGAGACGCCCAACTGGGTGAGGGCTGCTGCGGCTGCGATTTCGCCCTTGTGCTTCGGACGCTTTCTGGGTTTCTTCGGCTTCGGTTTCCTGGGGTGGTGGGGGGCCGGGCAGCGGGTGGTGGCGGTTGCCTTGGCGCCGGCGGCGGGGATGGTGATGGTGGCCCTGAGGCATGGAGTGGGGGTGGCTCTGGCGGGGGCGGGGTGGGCTCCTGTGGCGGTCAGGAGGCCGCTGCTGAGGATGATCGACAGTTGGGTGATGTGGTGGCGGGTGCTCATCGGTGGCTCCTTCGTCGTGATGAGGGACGGGAGCCAGGATCACGTGGGTGGCCCGGGAGCGGAGGGGCCGAACGGGGTTCTGTGGACAGGTAGGTGTTGCGTGTCTTGGGGTTGTGGACAACCGGCTGGTGTCGGGGGGCTCGCTGCGAGGCACCTGGGAGGTGTGCGGGCCCAGGAGGGAGACTCTGTGGGCCGAGGTCGGACGCGGCCGGGCTCGCGGACGTGGACGCCTCGGGCTGTAGGAACCCTGAGGTTTCAGGTGGCGAGCCCCGAGCCGTGACGTGGTGAGGCTCTGAGGTCGGTGCGGCGCTGGAGCACTCGGGGTGAAGGGCCGTGAGGTGGCGGAGCCCCCAAGAAGTCGCGGGACCCCAAAGCCCTGGGGGGTGAAGGGGGTGCTCTGGTGGGCTTTGAGGGTGGGGGTTGGGTTAGGGCTTTTGTTCGGCTATTCGGGCGAAGGAGTCGATGGTGAGTTGTTCGCCTCTGGCCGAGGGGTCCACGCCGGCCGCTCTCAGTGCTGTTTCCGCCTGGGACGGGCTGCCGGCCCAGGACGCCAGCGCCGCCCTCAGGGTCTTGCGGCGCTGGGCGAAGGCGGCGTCCACGACGGCGAAGACCTCTTCCCTGGTGGCCGTGGTGGCGGGGGGTTCGCGGCGGGTGAGGGAGACCAGGCCGGAGTCGACGTTGGGGATCGGCCAGAACACCGTACGGCCGACCGGGCCCGCCCGGCGTACGTCGGCGTACCAGGCGGCCTTGACCGACGGCACGCCGTACACCTTGGAGCCGGGACCGGCGGCGAGGCGGTCGGCCACCTCCAGTTGCACCATGACCAGGCCCTTGCGCAGCGAGGGCAGCGTCTCCAGGAGGTGGAGCACCACGGGGACGGCCACGTTGTACGGCAGGTTGGCCACCAGGGCCGTGGGGTCGTGACCGGCGAGGTCGTCGAGGGAGATCTTCATGGCGTCGGCGTTGACGACCGTGAGCCGGTCGGACGGGCCGCGCTCGGCGACGGTGAGGGGCAGTTGGGTGGCCAGGACCGGGTCGATCTCGACGGCCACCACGTGCGCGGCCTCGGGCAGGAGCGCCAGGGTGAGCGAGCCGAGGCCGGGCCCGACCTCGATGACCACGTCGTCGGCCGACAGGTCGGCCACGCGGACGATGCGCCGGACGGTCCCCGCGTCGATCACGAAGTTCTGGCCTAGCTTTTTCGTGGGGCGAAGATCTAGCTTGTTCGCCAAAATACGTATTTCTGCAGGGCCCAACAGCCTCATCATCCAACCAGTCTCCCGCATCGAAGAACCTGCGATGGCGGATGGGGGAGACCTAAGGAGAGGATGGCGTGGAACAGGAAGGGACGTCCCTGATGGAGCCAACGGGCGCCGCGCCGCTCCGTCCGACCGATCTGCGGGAGATCGGGCCCTACCGCCTGCTCGGACGGCTCGGCGAAGGCGGCATGGGGACCGTCTTCCTGGCCAGGGCCCCGACGGGGCGGTTCGTCGCGCTCAAGGTGGTGAAGGCGGAGTTCGCCAACCAGGAGGGGTTCGCCGCCCGCTTCCACGCCGAGGTGGACAACGCACGCCGGGTGGCGTCGTTCTGCACGGCTCAGGTGCTCGACAACGGCAACACCGGGGACGGACGCCCGTACATGGTGACCGAGTACATCGCGGGCACTCCCCTTTCCGACCAGATCGTGACTTTCGGGGCGCTCGACCCGGGGCCGCTGCACGGCGTGGCGCTGGGGGTCGCCGCGGCGCTGGCCGCGATCCATGTGGCCGGGTTGGTGCATCGGGATCTGAAGCCGGCGAACGTCATCCTGTCGTTGTCCGGGCCGCGGGTGATCGACTTCGGGATCGCCAGGGCGCTGGACCGGGAGACCGGGTTCACGCTCTCCGGGGAACTGCTGGGCAGCCCCGGGTGGTGGGCTCCTGAGCAGGTGCGGGGTGAGCTGGTGTCCCCGGCGGCGGACATCTTCGCCTGGGGGTGCCTGGTGGCGTACGCGGGCAACGGGCGGCATCCGTTCGGGCGGGGCGATCCCATCACGATGGCGACCCGCGTGCTGAACACGCCGCCCGAGCTGGGCGCGCTTCCCGCGCCGCTCAACGAGCTGGTACGCCGTGCCACCGCCATGGATCCCGCCCATCGGCCCACGGCCCAGGAGCTCCTGATCGCGCTGGTGGGCGGGAGCACTCCGGCGATCGCCGACAATCCGCCCACGTTGGTCGCCACCGAGATGCTGACCGACTGGGAGCCGCCGCAGAACGTCGTGGACGAGCCGGACATCACGGCCACGTTCACGACCCCGCCGCCGAGCGACGCCACGGGCGCGCGCAACCCCGGCCCCGGGAGTGCCGCGGGTCCGGGAAGGGTTTCAGGGCCCGGAGGGAGCTCGGGGCCCGGAGGAGGCTCGGGACCCGGAGGAGGCTCGGGGCCCGGAGGCGGGGCAGGAGCGGGCTTAGAGCCCGGAGCAGGTCCAGGCCCCGGAGCGGGGGCGGCGCGGCCAGGAGCGGGGGCGGGGCGGCCCAAGGTGCCCGGGGCGTTCGGGGCTGGTGCCGGGTCCGATGTTCGGAACGCTTCTGGAGGGGCCACCGACTTAGCGGGCGGGCAGGCGGGGGCGCGGCAGGCGTCCCCGGAGGAGCTGGCACGGCGCGAGGAGCAGGCCGCCCGCGAGGAGCTGGCGCGCTGGGAGGCCGAGGCGCAGGCCCGCCGCCAGGAGCAGGAGCGCCAGCTTGAGCAGGCCCGCCAACTGGCACGCAGGCAGGCCGCCTCGGGCGGCCAACCGGCACGGCCCCGACCGACCGCCGAGTCCCGGCCCCCCACCGAGTCGCAGCCCCCCACCGATACCCGGCCCGCCACCGAGTCCCGTCCCTTCACCGGCTCCCGACCCGCCGCCGAGCATCGATCCGGTGCCGAGCATCGATTCGCCGCCGGCTCCCGGTCGGTTGACGGGTCCTGGAGCGGCGGAGGCACGGACCCGGGTGCCCTGACGTACGCCCCCGAAGAACCGGACACGCTGGGCGGCACCCGCACGAAGGGCACCCGCTGGCTGATCGCCGCCGCGGCCGCCGTCCTGGCGATCGTGGTCACCGTCACCGTCCTGATCGTGAACTCCGGCCGCGACTCCTCCTCCGTCGCCACCTCCAACACCCCCTCCAAGGCCGTGACGAACCCGCGTGCGGGCGACGTGGGCCGCAGGTTCGCGCTGGGCGGGAACTTCGACGACCCGGTCGTGGTCGTGCCGGAGGCGCCGGAGTGCGGGCTGAAGGAGTTCGAGGGGCAAACCACCACGAAGGGGCAGCTCTGCGTGGTCCACTGGACCGTGATCAATCCAGGCGGTGAACCCCGCCGGCTCGTCCGGCCGGTCGTCACCATGGTCGACGACAAGGGGGGCGAGCACGCCCCCGCCCCGGTCACCCTGCCCCCGGCCCTCCAGCCGGGCGGACGGGTGGACGGCGCCTTCGTGTTCGACCTGGCGCCTTATCGCAGGCCCGTGAAGATGTCCGCGACCGTGCTGGAGAACGGCCGACAGATCGAGGTCGCCCTGTGAGCCCCGTCCGAACGCTCCCCGCCGGCGCATTCAAGGCGGTGGCGATGGCCGTCCTGCTCGCCGCCGGCGGCGTCCTGACACCGGCGCCCGCCGCCGCGTCGGCGGCGGCCTGCGCCGGAGCGGCCGACTTCGACGGTGACGGCGCGGACGACGTGGCCGTGGGCGACCCGTTCGGCGACGGGCAGAAGGGGTCGGTCCACCTGCTGTCGGGGGCCAAGGTGACCCCTGTCGCCGTGCCGGGGCCGGTCAAGGGGGACGGGCTGGGCTGGTCCGTACGGATGGCCGACGTCAACGGCGACTCCTGCGCCGACCTGCTGATCGGCGCCCCCTTCGCGGACGTGGACGGCGAGCAGGACGCGGGCAGCGTCTACGTCGTCTACGGCGGCAAGGCGGCGCCCCCGCAACGCCTGACCGCCCCGCAGCCGCAGCGGTTCGCGCACTTCGGCTGGTCGCTGGCGGCCAGGGGCGGACTGACGGCGATCGGCGCGCCCTACGAGGACGACGGCCAGATCGAGGACGCCGGAGCCGTCTACGTGCGCCAGGGCTCGGGCGCGTTGCGCCGGATCAGCCAGGAGACCGTGGACGTGCGCGGCAACAGCGAGGTCGGCGACCAGTTCGGCTGGTCGCTGGCGATCGGGCCGCGCAACGGCCTGGTCGTGGGCGTCCCGTACGAGAACGACGACGGAGCGGGACGGCAGGTCCAGGCCGGCAAGATCGACTCGGGGTCGGTGGTCTTCATCGACGACGTGCTGGCTCCCCGGATCGTGAGCCTCAAGCTCGACTCCCCCACCAAGGCCTCCGGCGACCGGTACGGCTACGCGGTCGCCTACGCCGAGGGCAACGGTTACGCGGTCAGCGCGCCCGGCCCCGGCTACGTGCAGCTCCTCGACCCGGCCAGGAAGCAGACCAGGATGCTGAGGCAGGGCGGCAGGCAGGCGTTCGGCTTCTCCATGGCGGCCTCGTCGGACGGCAGGCTGGCCGTCGGCGCGCCCTACGGCGGCGGCGTCCAGGTGTTCTCGTGGAAGAACCCGGCCGACGACCGGAAGCTCGCCACGGCCGAAGGGCTGTTCGGCTGGTCGGTGGCCTTCAGCGGGAACAAGCTCTTCGTGGGCCAGCCGGACGGGCCGCCGTACGGGAAGGTCGCGGTGGCGCCGCGCAATGCCGACGACGTGCAGTCGGTGCAACCCCCCAAGGGCACCGACTTCGGCACCTCACTGGCCGGGTGAGCGGGGCCCGATGAACGAGCCGGGCCCCCGGCAGGGGCCCGGGCAGGGGCCCGGCGTGAGCGGCAGGGGCCCGGACAGGGTGGCGTCAGGTGAACAGGCGGTCGCCGCAGTTGGGCCACTGGGTCTGCCACCGGCCGCCGACCCGCTGGTAGAGCAGCTGCGCCCGGTAGGTCTGCTCCTCCTCCGGCCAGGCGCTCGGCAGGCCGACGCCGCCGACCGCCTGCCAACTGGGCAGGCTGAACTGGTACATCCCGTAGTAGGGGCCGTCGGGGTTGTACGCCTGGGGGTCGCCACGCGCCACACAGTCGGCCAGCGCCCGCCAGTCGAGCCGGGTCACCTCCCACGGGATCTGTACGGCTCGCGGCGGCATGACCGTGATGACCGTCCCGTCCTCGGGGAAGCTGCCGAGCGGCGGACGCACCATGGACCCGCGCCGGACGGCGACGCGCTCCTGCCTGAGCACCTGCCGGACGGTACGCGCCGTGGTGCGCGCGGCGAGCCGGGTGGCGCCCGCGACCACGTAGACCCTGCGCTCGGTGTAGGCCGTGAGCGACATGCCCGACAGCGGCACCGGGCGGCCGGGCGGCGCGGACAGGCTGCCGGCCGCCGCCTCGACGTCGAGCTCGGCCAGGACGTCCCGGACGTTGGTGGCGGTGACCAGGTGGGTGGTGGTGTGGCCGTCGAGGGTCAGCGTGACCAGGCGGGCGTGGCGCACCTCGATGGTGGAGCCGTCGGCGACGGCCTCGCTCAGCGCGGGACGCACGACGTCGCCCTGCCCCACGGACACGCCCGCCTCGCCGAGCGCGTCGGCCACCCGCGCGGCGAAGCCGCGGATCGCCACCGGCGTGCCGTCGACGACCACGACGACGTCCTTGACCAGGTACGAAGCCGCGACCAGCAGGCCGGCGGCCAGCGTACCCACGACGCACACCACCGGCGTCCACGGGGAACGCCAGGGGATCCGCGGACGCGGCGCACGCCTCCTGCCTCGCACGAACCACCTCCGGAAACGGCCAGGGACCGCCCGAACGCTAGCGGCGGCGGCGCGCCCGCCTCCACCGCTTCACGAAAAGCCGCACCGAAAGATGGTCACCACTCGCCGAAGACCGTGACTCCGTTGGTGCTGATCGCCGCGCACAACTCGTCCGGATGGACGCCCTTGACCTCGGCGAGGCAGCGCAGCGTGAGCGGGATGAGGTAGGGGGCGTTGGGCTTGCCCCGGTACGGGACCGGCGGCAGGTACGGGGCGTCGGTCTCGACGAGCATGAGCTCCATCGGGGCGACGGCGGCGGCCTCGCGCAGGTAGCCGGCGTTCTTGTAGGTGACGGGACCGGAGAAAGACATGAAATATCCGGCTTCCGCGCACTTTTTCGCCATTTCGGCGTCGCCTGAGTAGCTGTGGAACACCACCCTGTCCGGCGCGCCCTGCTCGGCCAGCACCTTCAGGACGTCGTCATGCGCGTCCCGGTCGTGGATGACCAGCGCCTTGCCGGTGCGCTTGGCGATCTCGATGTGCGCGCGGAAGCTCGCGTGCTGGTCGTCCTTGCCGGCCCAGTCGCGGAAGTAGTCGAGGCCGGTCTCCCCCACCGCCCGGACGTCGGCCTGCCCGGCCAGCGCCTCGATCTCGGCCAGCACCTCGGGGGTCGCCTCGTGGGCCTCGTTGGGGTGGATGGCGACCCCGGCGTACACGCCTTCCTGCTCGGCCGCCACCTCGGCGTTCCATCGCGAGGAGGGCAGGTCGTACCCGATGGTGACGAGCCTGGTCACGCCGACCTCGCGGGCGTCGCGCAGGATGGACCGTACGGTGGCCGACGCCGCCTGGGCCGCCTGGGCCACCGGGTCGCCCGAGGACGCCTGCCTGTTGCCCACCATGATGTCCAGGTGGCAGTGGCTGTCGAACACCGGTGCGGAAAGCGGCTCGGGCGCGGCGGGAGTCTTGCTCACGCATCTAAAGTAGCCTCCATGCGCTTCGGCATTCTCGGCAGCACCCGGGCATGGGACGCGGCCGGCGTCGACGTACCCCTGGGTGGTCCGGCCAGGCGCGCGCTGCTGGCGTTGCTGCTCGTCCGGCCGGGCGAGATCGTCAGCCAGGACCGCCTCGTCGACCTCCTGTACGGCGACCGCTCGCCGAAGAACGCCCAGCACGCCCTGCACTCCCAGGTCTCCCGCCTGCGGGGCGACGGGATCCCGGTCGAGCTGACCCCCGCCGGCTACCGGCTGCCGGTGGCCCCCGACGACCTCGACGCCGGCCGTTTTCTGCACCTCGCCGACACCGGCCGCGCCGCCCTCCTCGGCCACCACCCCGCCGACCGGGCGAACGCCGCCAGAGCCGACACCGTCAGAGCCGACACCGACCGGGCTGACACCGACCGGGCCGACGCCGGCCCGGCCGAGATCGACAGAGCCGACGCCGTGCTGGCCGGGAAGTTGTTGCGGGAGGCGCTGGCCCTCTGGCGGGGGCCCGCCTTCGCCGACCTCGACCCCGTGCACGGCGCGCCGCTGGAGGAGCGCCGTCTGGCCGCGCTGGAGGACCGCATCGAGGCCGACCTGCGCTGCGGCGGCCACCAGGGCGTCATCCCCGAGCTGGGCGAGCTCGTCCAGCGCCACCCCCTGCGCGAACGGCTGCGCGGCCAGCTCATGCGGGCGCTGCGCGCCGACGGCAGGCCGGCCGAGGCGCTGGTGCTCTACGAGGAGACCCGGCGGCTGCTGGCCGAGGAACTCGGCGCCGACCCCTCCCCCGAACTCGCCGCCCTGCACCGATCTCTCCTGCGCGGCGCGACCAGCCCACCCCCGCCCCCGCCCCCGGCTCCGGCTCCGGCTCCGGCTCCGGCTCCGGCGTCCCGGGTCGTGACGGGCACAGCGGCGGTGCCGCTGCCCGGCAGGCTCACCAGCTTCGTCGGCCGCGACGGCGACCTGGCCGAGGTCCGGGCGCTGCTGGCCGCCGCCCGTCTCGTCACGCTGCTCGGCCCCGGCGGCGCGGGCAAGAGCCGGCTGGCGGTCGAGCTCGCCAGGGACCACCGCGACGCCGTCCTGGTCGAGCTGGCTCCGCTCGGCCCGGGGGCCGACCTCGCGCGAGCGGTCCTCGCCGCGCTGGGCGTACGCGACGGCGCGCTGCTGGGGGCCGCGGCGCTGGGCGCGTCCGGTGAGCCGGATCCGCTGGCCCGCCTGGTCGCGGTGCTCGCCGATCGGCCGGCCCTGCTGGTCCTGGACAACTGCGAGCACGTCGTCGGCGAGGCGGCGGCCCTGGCCGAGCGGCTGCTGTCGGCGTGCCCGGCGTTACGCGTGCTGGCCACGAGCCGCGAGCCGCTGGCGATCACCCCCGAACACCTGTGGCCGGTACGCCCCCTCACCCCCTCCGACGCCCGCACGCTCTTCACCGACCGGGCCAAAGCCGTACGTCCCGGTTTCACCCCTGGTGAGCCGGTCGAACGCATCTGCGCCGCGCTCGACGGCCTCCCGCTGGCCATCGAGCTGGCGGCCGCCCGCATGCGTACGCACGAGGCCGCCGAGCTGGCCGAACGCCTGGCCGGTCAGGGCCGGTTCAGCCTGCGCGGGAGCCGTACGGCCGACGCCCGGCACCAGACGCTGCGCGCGGTCGTCGCCTGGAGCTGGGAGCTGCTCACCGAGCCCGAACAGGCCATGGCCATGCGCCTGACCGTCTTCTCCGGTGGGGCCACCGCGGCCGCCGCCGCGGCCGTCTGCGGCCTGCCCGAGCACCTGCTCGACTCGCTGGCCGACAAGTCGCTCCTGGAGGTGTCGGGCGGCCGCTACCGCATGCTGGAGACGATCCGGGCGTTCTGCGCCGACCGGCTCGGCGAGGAGGCCGCGACTTTCCGGCGGGCGCACGCCGCGTACTTCCTGGCCCTGGCCGAGGAGGGCGACCCTCGCCTGCGGGGCGCGGAGCAGTTGCCGTGGCTGGCCCGGTTCGCGGCCGACCACGACAACCTCCAGGCGGCGCTGCGCTGGACGGTGGAGCAGGGCGAGGTGGCGCTCGGGATGCGGCTGCTGGCCGCGCAGACGTTCTCGCTGTGGATGCGCGGCATGCGCACGGTTCCCGCCAAGGCGGCGGCGGCCCTGCTGGAGGCGGCCGGTCCACGGCCCGATCCCGCGCTGGGGGACGCGTACCTGCTGACCCTGCTCACCGCGGCGAGCGGGCGGCGCGAGCTGTGGGAGCGCCACAAGGACGTCGCCGAGACGATGATCGCGGCGGGCGGCCTGCGGAACCCGGTCGTCACCTGCCTGTGGCCGATGGTCACCTCGGCGTCGGTCGACCCCGCCGTCACGATCGCGCTGATCCGGCGCGGCGAGCGCGGCCCCGACGCGTGGGAGACGGCGGCCACCCGGCTGATCTGGGCCTATCCGCGGATGGCGGCGGGCGAGTTCGCCGCCGCCGAGGCGGACCTCAAGGCGGCCCTCCAGGGCTTCCGCGGCCTCGGCGAGCGCTGGGGCTCGGCGATGACGCTTGACGCCCTGGCCTGGCTGGCCAGCACGTGCGGCGACGAGGCCACCGCGCTGGCCCGCACCGAGGAGGCCATCACGCTGGCCGAGCAGCTCGGCGCGGAGGAGGACCTGGCCGACCACTACTGCAACCGGGGCGACTACCGCATCCGGCACGACCTGGCCGGCGCGCGGGCCGACTACGAGCGCGCGGCGGAGCTGGCCGGGCGTACCGGCGGCGCGATCCTGCCGGCGGCCCTGCGCGGCCTGGGCGACGTGGCGGTACGCGAGGGCGACCTGGCCCGGGCCCGGGAGCTCTACGAGGATGCGTTGCGCCGGTCCGACCCGGTCTGGGTGAAGACGTCCGGCAACATGGCCCGGCTGCTCGTCGGGCTCGGACGGCTGGCCGCGGCCGAGGGCGACACCGCCGGGGCGCGGGCCTCCTACCTGCGGGCGATGGAGAGCACGGTCACGTCGGGCGCGCTGTCGGAGAGCGTCAGGGCGATCGAGGCGCTGGCGGTGCTGGCCTTCGACGACGATCCGGCGGCCGCGGCCACGCTGCTCGGCGCCGCCGTCGCGATCCGCGGCATCGACGTGCCCGAGGACGAGCACGTCGCCGGGTTGTCGCGGCGGCTGCGCGAGGCGCTGGGCGAGCAGGGGTACGCGAGGGCGCGGCGCGCGGGCGCCCGGCTCTCCCACCGGGAGGCGCTGATGCTGGCCGGCGTCCCGGCGGCGGTCATCGACGCCTCCCCCCTGCACTCCATCGACGACTTCCCACTCCACGATTCGCCCTGAAACCCGATCAAGGGCAAGGAATGCGGTGAGCGGGGCCGGGGTGGCGGTGAGTGTGGGGTGAGGGGGCGGTGAGCGGGGCCCGGCAGGCTCTCGGGCATGGACATCCTGATCTCCGGCGCGAGCGTCGCCGGCCCCGCCCTGGCCCTCCACCTCCTCCGCTCCGGCCACCGCGTCACCGTCGTCGAGCGCGCCCCCGCCCTGCGCGAGGGCGGCTACTCCGTCGACTTCCGCGGCGAGGCGCACATGACCGCGCTGCGCGCGCTCGGCATCCTCGCCGACGTCGAACGCCTCCAGACGCACATGGGCGACATGTCGTACGTCAACGAGTCCGGCAGGAAGCTCGCCTCCGTGCCCGGCGACCTGTTCTCCGGCGACGTCGAGATCCTCCGCGGCGACCTGGCCCGCATCCTCCACGACGCCACCAAGGACCGCGCCGAGTACGTCTTCGGCGACTCCATCACCTCCCTCGCCCAGGACGCGGACGGGGTGACGGTGACGTTCGAGCGGGGCGCGACGCGCAGGTTCGACCTCGTGGTCGGCGCGGACGGCCTGCACTCCAACGTGCGCTCGCTGGCCTTCGACGCGCCGGAAGAGGCCGTCACCAGCCACCTCGGGCTCTACTGCGCGGTGTTCACCCTCGACAACTACCTGGGCCTCGACCACACGGGCCTGCTCCACAGCACGCCCGGCAAGACGGTCGGCCTCTACAGCGCCAGGAACAACACCGAGGCCAAGGCCATGTTCTACTTCGGCTCACCGCCGCTGGAGCACGACCGCAGGGACGTCACCCGGCAGAAGGAGCTGCTGGCCGAGGCGTACCGGGGGGTCGGCTGGGAGACGCCGACGCTGCTGCGCAGGATGTGGGACGCGGACGACTTCTACTTCGACTCCACCAGCCAGGTGCACCTGGACTCGTGGTCGCGCGGCCGGGTGGTGCTGATCGGCGACGCCGCCTGCTGCCCGTCGCCGCTGTCGGGCATGGGCACGGGCCTCGCGCTGGTCGGCGCGCACGTGCTGGCGGGCGAGCTGGCCGCGGCCGGCGGCGACCACCGCACCGCGTTCGCCCGCTACGAGCAGGAGGTGCGCGCCTACGCCACCGGCTGCCAGAAGTCGGCCGTGGGCGTCAGCAAGTTCATGGTGCCGGAGAACCGGCTGATGGCCTGGTTCATGAACCAGAACTACAAGATCATGCCGTATCTGCCGTGGAAGGGCGTGATAGCGAAGTCGGTCAGGAAGACCGCCTCCGCCATCACGCTCAAGGACTACGGCCTCAGTCGGCCAGCCGGCCCAGCTCCTCTTCGACGACCTTCTGGTCGAGCTTCTTGAACAGCGGCACGGGCGGCGCGAGCGGGGTGCCTGGCTTGATCGGCCGGTGCTCCCAGCGCGCGGCGCCGTCGTACTCGCCGGTGATGACGGGGTAGGGGGCGCCGCCGTCTTCGTCGACCTCGCGGATCTCCGGCATGCCCGACCAGACGCCCTGGCCGCCGAGCATCGAGAAGACCTTGTTGGACGAGCTCGGCAGGAACGGCGTGAGCATCGTCTTGGCGTCGTCGACGACCTGGAGGGCGACGTGGAGGATCGACTTCTGCCGCTCGGTGTCGTCCTTGAGCTTCCAGGGCTCCTGCTCGGCCAGGTATTTGTTGGCCTCGCGGACGACGTCGAACGCCTCGGTGATCGCGTTCTTGAACCGCGACCTGCCCAGCTCGGCGCCCACCGGGGCGAACGCGTTGCGCGAGCGCTCCAGCATGGCCCGGTCGGCGTCGGTCAGGTCGCCGGCCTCGGGCACCACGCCGAAGTTCTTGGACGCCATCGAGATCGACCGGTTGACCAGGTTGCCCCAGGCGGCGACGAGCTCGCCGTTGTTGCGGTTGACGAACTCCTGCCAGGTGAAGTCGGTGTCCTGGTTCTCGGGGCCGGCCACGGCGATGTAGTAGCGCAGGGCGTCGGCGTCGTAACGCGCCAGGAAGTCGCGCACGTAAATTACTACTTGCCTGGAGGAGGAGAACTTCTTGCCCTCCATCGTCAGGAACTCGCTGGAGACCACCTCGGACGGCACGTCGAGCGCGCCCAGCTCGCCGGCCGAGCCGCCGCGCGCGCCGATGCCGCTGTAGCCGAACAACATCGCCGGCCAGATCTCGGCGTGGAAGACGATGTTGTCCTTGCCCATGAAGTAGTAGCCGCGGGCGTCGGGGTTCTGCCACCACTGGCGCCAGGCGTCGGGGTCGCCGGAGCGCCTGGCCCACTCGATGGAGGCCGACAGGTAGCCGATGACCGCGTCGAACCACACGTACAGGCGCTTGTTGGGCTGGTCGCGCCACCCGTCCAGCGGGATCGGCACACCCCAGTCGAGGTCGCGGCTGATCGCGCGGGGCTGGAGGTCGCCGAGCAGGTTGAGGGCGAACTTCAGCACGTTGGGCCGCCACTCGCCCTGCTTGGACTGCAGGTAGGCGCCCAGGACCTCGGCGAAGGCGGGCAGGTCGAGCATGAAGTGCTCGGTCTCGACGAAGACGGGGGTCTCGCCGTTGATGCGGCTCTTGGGGTTGATGAGCTGGATCGGGTCGAGCTGGTTGCCGCAGTTGTCGCACTGGTCGCCGCGCGCGCCGTCGTAACCGCAGATGGGGCAGGTGCCCTCGATGTAGCGGTCGGGCAGGGTACGGCCGGTCGAGGGCGAGATCGCGCCCATCGTGGTCTTGGGGAAGATGTAGCCGTTGTCGTAGAGGCCCTTGAAGATCTGCTGCGTGACGGCGTAGTGGTTCTTCGTCGTGGTCCGGGTGAACAGGTCGTAGGAGAGCCCGAGACCGGTCAGGTCTTCGGCGATCACCCTGTTGTACCGGTCGGCCAGCTCGCGGGCGCTGACGCCCTCCTTGTCGGCCTGCACCTGGATCGGAGTGCCGTGCTCGTCGGTGCCGGACACCATCAGCACCTTGTTGCCCGCCATCCGCTGGTAGCGGCTGAAGACGTCGGACGGCACGCCGAAACCCGAGACGTGCCCGATGTGGCGGGGGCCGTTAGCGTACGGCCACGCGACGGCGGTCAAGATGTGCTGGGACATGTGCTTAGCCTACGGGGCCCGGCCCCGCTCCTCGTCCAAACCCCCAACCCCCACGCGGAAAGACGGAAGCCGGCGCCGGC
>NZ_JBFAOM010000009.1:0-1301 GCF_040675235.1 Nonomuraea sp. NPDC049637 | reverse complement strand
CATGGCCGGCGCCGGCTCCCACCGGGACGCGGAGGACCCTAGCTCTTGGACTTCTCCAGGGAGACCGCCTCAGCGGCCTCCTCGGCCGCCTTGGCGGCCACGTCGATCGAGCTCTCCTTGGTACGGCGGATGCCGAGGATGCTGATGAACAGCGAGGCGAAGATCGTCTGGAAGCTCATGACGAGCGCCGTGGCGGCCGGGACCACCATGCGCAGCGACTCGCGCGGGTCGAGCGCGCCGAAGCTGCGCACCTGCCAGTGGACCAGCGACATCACCAGGCCGACCAGACCGGCCAGCGCCAGCAGGCCGCCGACCACGAGGCCCTTCTCCAGGGTGACGATGTCGATGATCTTCCGGATCCGCCGCGACTCGGGCAGGAAGCCCTCCTCGGCCGCGTAGACCTTGGTGAACACCGCGAACAGCGCCGCCTGGAAGCCGATCACGACCAGCGCCGACGACCCGACCAGGGTGTCGACGTCGAAGGCCAGCTCGCCGATCTCCACCGGCCCGAACGTCAGCGCCGTGCCCGCGACCAGGCCGAGGACCATCAGGAACACGCCGGGGTAGAAGAACAGCCACTTGGGGCTGTAGAGCAGCAGGAAGCGCAGGTGGCGCCAGCCGTCGCGCCAGGAGCGCAGGTGGGGCGGGCGGGAGCGGCCGTCGGGCGAGAGCGTGGTGGGCACCTCGCGCACGTCGAGGCCGGACAGCGTGGAGCGGACGACCATCTCGGAGGCGAACTCCATGCCGCCGGTCTGGAGGTGGAGGCGCAGGATCGAGTCGCGCCGGAAACCGCGCAGGCCGCAGTGGAAGTCGCCGATGGCCGACGGGAAGAACAGCCGGCCGATGAACGACAGCACCGGGTTGCCCAGGTAGCGGTGGAGCGGGGGCATGGCGCCGGGGGCGATGCCGCCCTTGAAGCGGTTGCCCATCACGAGGTCGGCGCCGTCGCGGAGCTGCTCGACGAACGGGAGCAACGAGGTGAAGTCGTAGGAGTCGTCGGCGTCGCCCATGATCACGTACTTGCCGCGGGCGGCGCGGATGCCGCCCATGAGGGCGTTGCCGTAGCCCTTCTCGTCGACGTGGACGACACGGGCCCCGGCATCACGCGCGAGCTGCTGCGAGCCGTCCGTGCTGCCGTTGTCGGCGATCAGGACTTCCCCTTCGATTCCGTGCTCCTCCATGCACGCCAATGCCTTGCGCACACAGACTTCCACGGTCTCCGCCTCGTTGAGGCAGGGCATGACCACCGTCAGTTCCACGTCTCAACCCTTCAGTAATAAGGCTCTTCCAGTGAACCATCA